>CAZOWS010000183.1:0-2569 GCA_964583365.1 uncultured Actinomycetota bacterium | reverse complement strand
ACAACCTTGAATCGGTTTTAGGGGACAAAGAGCTACAAGAGAAATATGGAGATATCTTGGGGATTGAATTCGATTCGGGTCGTAAGATCAAAAAAGGTGCTTTTGATCCAGACATCGCAGCAAAAGGCTTCGCTGAAAAGGTTGTAGATCGCCTGAAGAATGGCCAAACGCAAGAAGCTGCTCTTCTTTTTTACTTCCTATCAAAACTCGCTCAGGATTTTGAGATACGGGATCATCTGGACATTCTAGCTGGGTTGGATCTAGCAAATACCGAGGTTTTGAAAAGTGAATGGGAAAATTTAGGAATATCCCAGGATGTAGCACTTAACGAATTAGCTGCCACCTTGCAAATTCGCAAGATGGTTCAGAGCGGGAATGGTTTTAAGGCGATGGGTCGGGGTGGCGATGTCCTGGCAAGTCAGCCTGAACGCGCCGCAACAGCTGATGCCTATGCGACGACTGCTGCTGCTCAAGCGCAGCGGCCCGTGGTGTCTGCGAGCCAGCAACGTGCTTTTGCGAATAGCAAGGACATCACGCTGGACAACGCCGACGGGACAAGCCAGACGGTATTGATAACGCAGTACAATGCGAGAGAACTGCTAAACAAAGTAAAGGCGCGGGAGAAGGAGCTGAGGGCGCAAGGGATAGCGGTAAACACCTACGAACAACGAAGGCAACTCTTGATATACAGCAATGCGGAGATCACGACGGCAGAGGCATACACGATTGGGGACGTTCCGAAAGATTTGAAAGAGGCGGCTAGGTATCTTGAGAATCTAGACAACTGGATACCGCAGCGGCGTGAGATTCAAGACAAGATTATTGCCGCAGAGATGAAGAAGGCAGAAGCGCTGGCAGAGAGATTGGCTGGAAATGGGCAGAGCAATGTGATCATAGCGTTTAGGGGCAATACTGGGGCAGGCAAGTCGACAGCGGCAAAATCCAACGAGTTATCCCGTGCAGCAATAGATGAACGCGGTGAACCATCGGGGGCATTAAATCCCGACATGATCAATGTGTCATTGCGTGTTGAAGAGATGGATGAATTTGCGGCGCATACGATATCTCATCATCAAGCGTATGCAGAAGGGGCGATGATAACCCTGATGATTTCCAAGCGGCTTGACGAAAAGAAGATGGCAAAGGTTATCGACAGGCGATTTGCACAGGAAGGCGAGATGACAGCGCTCATCCAGAGTGCCGAAGAGACACGCAAGGAGATAACGATACTTGATATTGATGCGCCGTTGGAGGTATCGGCGTGTAGGGTTTTGGGGAGGAAAGCGAACACGGAAGCGCCGTTGGTACCGTTTGCAGCGATTGAAGGGGGATTTGCGGGGATTAGGAAGAACCGTCTTGCACTGATAGAACAGGTAAAGGCAGGGAAGATCAAGAATTACGTACTATATGCATACGATAAGAAAGGCAACGCGGTTGTTGTTGCACAGCGCAAGGAAGACGGGCCATTTGAGATCTTGGATCAGGAGCTCTACGATGTGGTTACGGCGCAGGATACCAGTGCAGAGATAGAGCGAGTAAAAAGTACGGTGATTGACGATGAATATATTCGCGCCGTTTTGGCTAGCACCCCGAAGAAGTTCCGGAAGGAAGTTAGAGCTGCACTGGAACCATACCGAGGGCTAAACCTTAAGGATGCCTTGAACCTGCATGCCAAGAAAGCTCATGTCTTGCAGGATGTGATTATGGCCTTGAGGCGACTTGGGTTGCAGGGATTGGAGCAGTACGTGATGGATCAGCATGACGTTGCTTCACAGCTATCTTATTTAGCACCCGATGCAGCGCATTTGATGAGGGTGCTTGAGAATGGGAAACAGCTGATGAAGAACAAGGCGCTTGCGGAAAGGATGAAAAGTGTATTTGGTGATCAAGCAGAAGGTCTGATGCAAGCCGCGATACTTTTATCGAAGATTGGATTTGCGAAGGTAAATCCAAAGAATCAGAAGAGCTATCGCAAGAACAGAATATATGCCCAGCAGATATTGCACGAGGGCCCGATCAGGGATTCTATCAAGAAGGCATTTGGGTTGACGGATGAACAGTTTGAGAAAGTGGTTGAGGCGATACGATCGGGGGGTACGTTTGGTGAGGGGACAGAATATCGGGCAGACAAGTACGCAAATCCGTTGACGGTACTTCTGACGGTAGCATCCGAGATAGACGTATCGAGGAAGAGGTTGCAGCGCTGGCAGGACAGCAAGACGGTGATTAAGGCGATGCTGGAGATACGAAAGGAGCTTAACGCCAATCCGCAAGCAAACCCGGAGGAGGTGGTTGAGAGATTGATCACGAAGAATGACAAGTTCATGGAGGAATTTGTAGTAGAGTTTGCGGGGAAGGTGCATCCGCAGGAACTGGAAAAAGTTCGTGCGCTTGTGGCGACGAGCATGAACCGGAACAGCGATGGGGATTCATATCTGTATTACATCAGCGCCTATGCGATAGAGGATATCAGCGTAGATGAGAACGGGGAGGTGGTTGTTGAGCGGCGTGAGGACGTAAGCGGGGATATTGGTCCAGAAGCCAATGCGCCGGAGGTGAGGGATTTTCA
>CAZOWS010000182.1:0-3911 GCA_964583365.1 uncultured Actinomycetota bacterium | reverse complement strand
TGCGGGCTATTTTCTCAGTCAGGCCACAATGGCGGATGTGCTGGCTGAAACTCCTGCTGGCGGACCCTCCTGCAAGTCCGACGCGTCCAAGCTGATCACCACTTTACGCCGTTTTGACTCCATAGCCAAAATTCCCAAGGAGCCGCTGGGGCCTGGCGAACAATACCGTTTTCATTTTGATGCTACGCGATGCATCGGCTGCGAATGCTGCGTGGTGGCTTGCAACGAGCAAAATGGAAATCCGGCCGACGTTCAGTGGCGGCGCGTGGGTGAGGTGGAGGGCGGCACGTATCCGAACACCAAGCGTTTCTCGCTGTCCATGTCTTGCAATCATTGTCTGGATCCCGCATGTCTCACGGGTTGTCCGACCGATGCCTACGAAAAAGATCTCGTTACCGGCATCGTGCGACACAAGGAAGACGCGTGCATTGGCTGCCAATATTGCATTTGGAATTGTCCCTATGGCGTGCCGCAATTTAATCCCGAGCGTCGCATCGTCACCAAATGCGACATGTGTTACGGCCGGCTGGGAATGGGCTCGGCGCCTGCCTGCGTTTCCGCTTGTCCCGAGGAGGCCATCACGATAGAAAAAGTGAACGTGGAAGAATGGCGCAAGGATCATAGCTCGGCCGACGCGCCCGGAATGCCGGATTCCAGCCAGACACTTTCCACCACGCGCATCACGCTGCCTAAAGATTTGACGTTGGATGCGAGTCCCGTCGATGCGTATCATCTGCAACCAGAAAATCCGCACACGCCTCTGGTTTTCATGACGGTTCTGACGCAACTCTCCGTAGGAGCATTTTTCTCTATTTGGCTCATGGAATTATTATCGCTGGCATCGCCGACTTTTTCTTCGTTTCGTTCCTTCATGGGCGCAGGGGCATTGGCTGCGCTGTTCACGGGGTTTCTCGCGCTCGGCGTTTCTGTGCTGCATCTGGGCCGGCCCTTGCATGCGTACAAGGCCTTGAAAATGTGGCGGCGTTCCTGGCTGAGCCGCGAAGTTTGGTTCTTTGGAGTGTTTTCCATGCTGGCCACGGTGTACGCGGGTGTTTGGCTAGAGGAAATATTTTTGCGCAAACTACATTTGGCCTCGTGGGTAAGTGTCCTAGTGGGCTTGTCGGTGGTGGTCTGCGGTGTCGGCGGTATTGTCGCAAGCGGTTTCATTTACATGGTGCCCGCGCGCCCGTCGTGGAATAACGCGCGCACCCCGATTCGTTTTTTCTTAACGGGATTGATACTCGGGCCTTTGCTGAGTCTCGTCGTTTTCTTCGCGTGGCGAATTGGCTGGGGTCCAGCCAACGTTACTTCGGCGTTGCGTTTTGCGCCTGGCATTTGGTTGGCGATCACGTTGATGGCTTCTTGTGTGCAACTAGCTCTGTTACTCAGCAGTCTCTTCGCGTTGATTTCGCAGGAGGAGCCTGAGCGGCGCGGCACAGCAATACTTCTCACGCAAAGATTTCGGCGCGTGTTCGAAACGCGCATTGCGATGACAGCAGTGGGCGGCATGCTTCTAGCGGGAGTTCTCTTGTATAGCGTGTGCTTTGCGCCGGTTTCCTCGGTGGGTGTTGGCAGTCTTGTACTGGCCACCCTCGCGTTCGGTTTGTGCTTGGCCGGAGAATTGCTCGGACGCTATCTGTTTTTCGTGACCGTAGTACCAAAAAATATGGCGGGGTCTTTCTTCCGATGAAGAGCACAAACGAAAAATACGCCTACGGCATAGACGAGCAACAGGGCTTTATGTCGAAAAGTAAAATTCCTGATCGCTGGGTGCGTACCACTTGTGGTTATTGCTCGGTGGGCTGCGGGATGTATCTGGGTGTGAAGGACGGCAAGGCCGTGAGCGTGCGCGGCGACGAAAATCATCCGGTTAATTTTGGCAAGCTATGTCCCAAAGGTCTCTCCGAGCATTACATCTTGGACACGCCGAATCGGGCTGTGCATCCGCTCATGCGTGGCGTGAAGGGTTTTGAAAAAGTGTCCTGGCAAACGGCCTTGTCGGATATGGTGTCGCGTTTTCGGTCCATTCAGTTTAAGTACGGACCCAACTCCGTCGGCGTGCTGTCCACCGGGCAATTGGTAACGGAAGAATTCTATACGCTGGGAAAACTCGTGCAATTGGGATTCGGGACAAACAATTACGACGGCAATACCACGCTGTGTATGGCCAGCGCGGTATCGGGGTACAAGCGATCTTTCGGCAGCGATGGGCCTCCGGGCAATTACGAGGATATGGCGCTGGCGGATTGCATTCTCTTGATCGGCGCGAACATCGCGGACAATCACCCGATATTGACCTGCTGGCTCGCCGAGAATCGCAATCCCGAAAAGACATTGATCGTGGTGGACCCGCGCGTGACGAAAACAGCGATGATGGCCGATTTGTATTTGCCCCTAAAGCCGCGCAGCGATATCGCGCTCTTAAACGGCATGATGCACATTCTCATCAAAGAAGGAATGATCGACCGCGCCTACGTCGCCGAGCACACTACGGGTTTTGCGGAGTTGGCCGCGCATCTCGAGAAATTCACGCCCGAATACGTTGCAGAGAAAACAGGACTCAGCCGCGAACAACTTTTCACGGCCGCGCGGGCCTACGGGAAAGCCAAGCGCGCGTTCATCGGATGGACGATGGGCGTGAATCACAGCACGCAAGGCACGGTCACGGTAAACACGATCAACAATCTGGCGCTGATCACGGGAAAATTAGGCAAGCCGGGCTCGTCGCCCTTTTCTATCACCGGCCAATGCAACGCGATGGGCACGCGCGAGACGGGTTTCACGTCCAGCATGCCCGGCTATAGAAAATTCGAGAATCCTACGGATAGGCGGGAACTGGCGGCTCTTTGGGGCATGCCCGAACAACATTTGCCCACGCAGCGTGGCCTCGCGTATCCCGATATTTTGGAAGCCGTGATACAAGGCAAAATTCATGGGCTTTGGGTCATTGGGACAAACCCGGTGGTTTCTTTTCCCAACAACAACTATTTACTGGATGCGTTGGAGCGCTTGGATTTTCTGGTCGTGCAAGACGCGTATCACCCGACGCCCACGACAGCGCTCGCTCACATGGTGTTGCCGGCAGCGGTATGGGGGGAAAAGGAAGGGACGTACACCAATTCCGAGCGCCGTGTGAGCAAGGTAAACAAGGCCGTGGAGCCTCCCGGCAAGGCAAAAAGTGATTTTGATATTTTTCTCATGATCGCACAGAGGCTAGGTGTTAGCGATCAAATCTTTGCCGGATGGAAGGGACCTAAAGATGCGTTCGACGAGTGGCGCAAAGTGTCCCAGGGGAGGTTATGCGATTACTCGGGCATTAGCTACGACCTTCTGGATCAGCACGGCGGCATTCAATGGCCTTTCCCTGCCTCGGCCCCGGCCGAGCAGGCTCCTTTGGCCAGGCGTCTCTACGAAGACGGCGTGTTTCAAACCGAAGACGGCAAGGCCAAGCTCTTTGTCGTGGAATGCGAGGACGCGCCGGAGCCCACGACAGCGCGGTATCCGTTTATCCTGAATACGGGTCGCACGGTCGAGCATTGGCACACGCGCACAAAAACCCAAATGGTTCCGATACTAGAAAAACTTTCCCCCGAGTCTTGGCTGGAAATGAATCCTCGGGACGCGAGACGGCTGAAATTAAAACAGGGCGAGCGCGTGCGCGTGACGTCGCAGCGCGGATGCGTTGATATGCTAAAACTCCGCATCACCGAGATCGTGGGGCCCGGTCAGGTCTTCATGCCATTTCACTTTTTTGAAAGCAACGCGAACAATCTCACGCTCAACTTGGCGGATCCCATTTCGCGCGAGCCCAATTACAAACAATGCGCCGTGAATGTAGAGAGGACTTGATCCGATGCTCAAACCCAGTTTCTGTAATCCAACCACGCAGCGGGTCCTGTCGCGGGGCAGCC
>CAZOWS010000181.1:0-11412 GCA_964583365.1 uncultured Actinomycetota bacterium | reverse complement strand
TCGGCCGCTCCTGCGGCGGCCGCCCGCTACCGCTCGGCGCGCAAATTTTCCCGGCATGAAACCGCCGGGAAAAACCAAGCTTTGCGCGCCTGCGCGAGTCCCCTGAAAAGAGTATCCCTTCCCCCCGTTCCCGTGAATCTTTGAGAATAAACTGCCATGAAAGCGTGGCGGGGCCGGGGGTTCCTGAGCAGCGACTGTCCGGGAGCGCGTGGGCCCCGTTGAGTGCAATCGCGATTTGGAGACGGCGGCTTTTATAGCCGAGGGTCCAAATCGCGATTGCGCCAATGGGGTACGCGCGGAGGACCGGAGCAGCGAAGGAACCCCCGGCCCCGCCACGCGTCGGAGATCGATTATCCGCGAAAAATCTTTTCGTAGGTATCGGCAACTTCGTCCCAGCGATAATGGTTGCGGGCGCGTTGCAGGGCTTTTTGGGACAGGGCTGCCATACCAGAAGGGTTTTCTAAAATTCCTTGGAGTTTTGTTGCTAGTGCTCCGCTGTTTAGGTCATAGAACTCGGCCGCATCGCCGAGTGTCTCGCGATTTTCGGGGATATCGCTCGCGAGAATCGGTTTGCCTTCGCCCATGGCTTCCAGCAGCACCGGATGGGTGCCGCCTACCGACGAGGCGTGTAGGAAAATACGGCAATGTTGCAACAATGCGCGATACGCGTTGCCGTATACGCCGCCAAGAAATTGCACACGGGGATTGGCCATCGCGCGTAGGCGCTGCTCGTACGCTTTTGCGTACGGTGCCCATCCTACGATCACCAGCGGTTTCGCTGCAGCCAGATTTCCCAAACGGTTGTATGCAGCAATCACGAGGTCGGGATGATTTTCCGGTTCCATCCTACCCACGAACAAGTCGTATTCTCCGGGCTTCACTCCGAAGGGTACTAGAAGCCCTGCGTCTTGAGGGGCCGCGGCATCGGCGCCATAGGCCGCATAGATGGGCCGCCGCCCGTGGGTCTTTTCATAATACTCCACAATGACATGCGAGTCGCTGATCAAGCCATCTGCCCAACGAACCGCCCAATGCTCGGACCATCGGTGCCAGGCTCTTGCCAGCTTTCCCCATTTGTCCCGCTGCCATTCCAAGCCGTCCACGTGAACGAATACTTTTTTTTGCCGAAGTTTCAAGAGAGGGATAAAAATAGCGTTGGCGTTGTTCATCAACAGCACTGCATCCGCGGGTCGAAAGAGTTGATGCAGCGCGCAGAGAAACGTGTGGCTGATTGTCTCCAGATGCTTGGTGTAGAGGGCCGGCAAAACGAAGCGACAAATGTTATAACTCCCCCCACCCCCTCTTAAATTAAGAGGGGGATCGTAACGGCTGCGGCAATAGACAATGACTTCATGGCCCTTTGCCGCGAGCCTCATGGCTAGCTGCTCGGCCAGCGTTTCGAACCCTCCGTATCGCGCGGGAATGCCGCGGCATCCGATCAGCGCGATCTTCATGGCGCCGACCCGATCTGTTTAAGAAAAAGTTCCTGCAATTGCGCCGTCTGGCGGGAGAGAGGAAAATTCTCGCTGTACGTTTCTTTGGCCTCGCAACCAAGTCTTTCTCGCAGCGCGGAATCCGACAGCAAACCTTGCAGAGCTAGCGCGAAGGCTTGTTGATCTCCCGATGGCACAACAATTCCTGTTCGTCCGTTCTGTACAATTTCGGCGATGCCACCGATGTCAAAAGCGACCACGGGCCTTTGCGCGAGTCCGGCTTCGATGCAAACACCGGGAAAAGAATCCGGTTGGGTGGAGCAAACAGCCACGACATCCACGGCGCGATAAAAGCCGTGTGTGTCTTCGCTAAAATCTCTGAGCAGAAAACGGTTTTCCAGACCTGCTCTCACGATTTGTGCGATCAACTCCTCGCGCCTCCACTCCTCGCCGGAAGCCACCCCACCAAGGCAGATAAAATAAGCATCCGGGTTTGTAGTAAGAATTTTTCGCGCGATCTCCAGAAGCACCAAATGCCCCTTCATGCGATTGATTCGTCCCACCATCCCGATTATCAACCCGCTGGGGCACAAGCCCAATTTTTCCCGCGCATCCTCACGCGTTAGATCACCTTTGGGTAACTCCATCCCATTGGATATCACCGAGACTTTTCCCGCGAGGCGCGGTTCCGCGGATTCCCAATGTTTTCGCACCGCCTGCGAAACAGCCACCACGCTGTTGGAGAAGTGTAACAATAGAAATGCAAGTGCCCTCACAACAATGCGAGGCGACTCCACAATTTCGCGCGCGTACCAGACATGCCGAATGCCCGTAACACGAGCGAGCGGTCCTCCCACGACAACGGCCAGCGTGTTGGAGACGATCAAACGAACATGCTGCGCGCGCACAAAACCGCGCAGGTGAATCATCGCGCGCAAAGAGTGGTAGACCTGCGTTGCAATACCCCAGCGAGTCGCGTGCCGGCGACGCCAAATTCCCATATCTAGTATTCCGACAGGGATTCCACTGTCTCGGAATTTCTTCACCAGCGGTCCTTCGCAGGGCAAAATCACATGCGGCTGAAATATATTTTTATCCAGTGCCGTGACCATGCGCAACAGACTCTTGTCGGAGCCATAGAGATCAGCGCTGGAATGAAGAAACAGAATGCCCGTCATCGCAACCTCATTTTCTTGAGCATCGCCTGGGCAACGATGTCACGCGGATACAGCCATAAGGCAAATTCTAAATGCAACCTGGCCTGATCGTAGCGGCGTTGTGTTAAGAGAATTTTTGCCATTGCGTCGTGAAAGAAACCGTTTAGCGGGTCCAGCGCCAAGGCCTTTTTCAGGCAGGCAGTCGCCTCTGCGCTACGTCCATCTTCCATCAAGAGCAGGCCCAGCTCCTGCCACACAGCCGCGTCCGCCGCGTGTATAGTCAGCGCGTGCCGAAAACAACTTTCGGCCTTCCGTGCCGATGCGTTGTCCTTTTTTCGGCTGAAGTAAAAGCGATTGGCCTGCACTTCTCCCATCCACTTCCACGGGATAGGATTTTTGCTCTGCCAGCGCGCCGCGCTTTCGAAATATCCTATTGCCTTATCCCTCTCCAAAGACTTGCGCGCCCTATCTCCTGCGAGAAGATAACCCTGGCTTACAATGGAACATACCGTCATGACAAAACCCAGTCCTAGCAATGCTGTCGCGCCAATTTTAAAAAAAATATTCGATGACTTGGACATGGTCGGACCGGGCTCCTCGGACGCCCCCCCTGCATGCATGCCCAACAACATGAATAGCACAATACCTATCGCGGGTAACTGCAAAGGAAAATCCACGAGAGCAACGCAAAGAACCATGCCACATGCCCATGCCTTAGACTTTCCCGCGCGCATGGCGATAACAAAAAATGCAATCCAGAGAGCCACACCAACCACCCCTCCCTCGGCCCACAACTGCAAAAAATCACTGTGCGCAAAATCCACTTTTCTCGTGATGCCCGCAGAGCGAAATTGCGGATAAACCCATTGAAAATTCCCGAGACCATAGCCGGTGAACGGTTTGCTCCGAACCAACGAGAGTGTGTCCTGCCAGACTATCGTACGCGTCGTCATCCCCGAATCCCAAAAGCCATGCACTAGTCGATGGGCACCTCCCATCGGCAGAACAATCAATCCGATCAGCAGCGCGGCTGCTAAACACATGACGATTAATCTCGGGCGCAACGACGACAACAATACACCACGGAATCGCACTATCATGAGTAGCACGGTGCTACAAAAAACAGCTAGCGCAAGTCGCGAACCCGAAAGCACAACGCCGCCGGATGCCATAGTAAAACCACAGGCAAAAAGAATGCGCGCCCATTTATGCCGCGCATGAAATAAATATTCCAACAGCAACAGCGCCATCATGCCAGCGAGCACGGCAAAGTGATTGGGCGAGATAAAGGTCCCGCTCATGCGACCCGCATATTCCGCGGGCTGCAACATACTGAAAATATTTTCAGAGCATTCGCCCCATCGCCAATAGCCGAAACCAACAACGAGCATTCCCAAACCAATCAAGACCGCGCGAGAAAAAGCCAACACTCTCTCGGACCCCTGCCTAACCTTTGCGCCCCCGATAAAACATAGAAGATAGAGCATGTGTAGCCAAAAAACCTTTTGCGCATAAATCCCGTTTCCTGCCTGAAACCAGCAAACCATGTCCCACGCTATCAGCGCCGCTACGACAACCCACAATCGAAAAGGCAATCGCGGGCAATTCCACGCGAGAATCAAGCCTGCAAGAAGCGCGAAAAAAATAAGCACGGATAAAACCGTCCAGCTTGCCCCGCCCCAAAAAACTAGGCTGAGAAGTTGTATAAAGAGAAAAAGAAGCGACAGCGTCATAGGGTGGAAGATAAAAAAACCCCGTCCGCAATTGCTTGGGACGGGGTTGGGAGTATCGATTGTCTTAAAATGTCAAATAAATGCCGGAGAAATAGCGACCGCGCGTGTAATCGCTATTGGCCTGACCATTACCGGCAAGCCTGTTGATACCATTGGTGGCAAAACGGCTGAACTGAGAATCGCTGTCCACGTATCTATACCCGAGTTCCAAAAACATCCAGGGCTTGAGCTGCTGTGTTCCAAGAAAACCGCATTTGAGCAAATTCTCGTCAACCGGCGTTACTGCATCAAACACGCGATTGTTGCGATAGTCGGACTTTTCCTGCGACGCGAAAAACAACAATTGCGTCCTGCGCGTGAGCCTATGCGCCATGTTCGCATATACGCCCTGCACCTTGCGATCAAAGAAGGCTGGTTGATCACTATTTTCAAGCTTGAGCTTGTAACCCACCTTGATCTGGGTAGCTTGCGTAAATAAATACGTTACGTCAAATTCAACATAAGGCTGATTATCGGCATTCTTGTTGTTTGCGGAAGTAACGTCCGAGCCTGGAATGCTATTGACACTACCTATGGCTTGGCCAGGCAATACAATGAACTTCCTTTGCGTAGGCGCCCTGTGTTCGTACCCAACTCTTCCGTATATGATCACGTCCTTGGCCATACGATGACGCAATACGGCAGAAATTAAATGGGAAGAGAAATCTTTATCTATTGTCTCGTAATCGCCTTTGGTGAAGCGATAGCCGATACCGAACAAGGTATCTGTCCACATGCGATAATTCACGTCGAAGCCAACCTTGTTTTGCATGATATTTAGAGAGCTGGGCACTAGCGAGTTACGGCTTTGGAAATCCAGAATTTCGAAGTCGTGCGTGGCATCCACGGACACCCACTTATTGATTCTGTAATCCAGACCAAACTGATTAACAAACTGCGCATAATTGGCTTCGTCTTCCAAAGTATTGGGACGCTCATCCTCCGTATTTGCGGCCTGATTCTCTAGCCTCGGGGGCAATGTCACGTTAGGCTGCTGTTGATAGGCGAAATATTGCTTCATGCCCAACGAGACTCTGTCCGTCAAATCATGACGCATGACCGTGTTCACGAAGGCGTCGTTGTCGGCTGCGTCTTGGCCCTTACGACCCCCGGCATAGCGACCCACATACTCTGCATCAGCGCCGACATAGCTTCGCTCGTAAGGCAATTTGAATGCGACTTTCGGCCCAAAGATGGCGCCCCAGGCATCGTCGTTGGGTTTGGACGAGGTCCAATTGTCGTCGTATTGCATCCTGGTGCGAACCGAGGGCTTTACCAAATGGCTCCAAAGCGCGGTCCCTTGCTCGTTTTTAGGTATCAGCAAATCATTGACCGCAAACGCAGAAGGAACTGCCATCAATAATATAGCTGCTGCCAAGACCCACATATTTTTTATGGTCATCGTATCGGCCCTCTAATAACCTGACGGCGTTCCAATCGGACTCAAGGACGTTTCGTAACGATCCGAAACCGAGCCACCAAACTTTAAGGCATCGAAAGAATTGACGACGGTGGGGAATGTCAAACCATGTTCTATATTGGTGATCCCCTTGTCGAAGGAAATTCCCTCGCTCTTCAACACATCCATGTAGGATTCCGGATCCAGCGTATCTTCCACCTCGCCTTGCAGCCCAAGGGCCTGCACCATGACAACGGCCAAATCACTTTTCGTAACCGCCTCGTCGGTGTTCCATCCATCCAGAGGGGCAACTCCTATGGTCGTCAACAAATTGAAATAATCGTCCATAACAGCGGCGGCGGGAACTCTGTCTTCTATGCCCAAAACGCGTACCATCATCTTAGCCAACTGATTTTGATTGAAAGCTTCCTCGGCTAATGTGGAGGCGCCTGCAATGGATACGACCAAAACAGCTAGGGAAAGAATGGAACAAATGCGCAGCTTAGCGCCCGAACCAAACATGAAACTCCTCCTTTGGGACTATGCTTAAGAAAGGAAAATAACAGTCGTAAAGTTAAACAATGCTACTTTTGTTGTCAAGGCCTATCCGCCGATTTTCTTTCCTTTGATCCAGCTCATCATCGAGCGTAACTTCTCGCCCACCACTTCGATAAGATGCTTGGCGTCGCGCTTCAATAAAGCATTGTAAACGGGCTTGCCGGCTTTGTTCTCCAAAATCCACTCGCGTGCAAATTCGCCGCTTTGTATTTCGCCGAGGATTTTCTTCATCGTGGCGCGCGTCTCATCGGTGATGATTCTGGGACCACGTGTGATATCACCGTACTTGGCCGTTTCGCTGATGGATTTACGCATGTTGCTGATACCACCTTCGTAAATCAAATCCACGATCAGTTTCACTTCGTGCAAGCACTCAAAATACGCCAACTCAGGCTGATAGCCTGCATTCACGAGCGTATCAAATCCCGAGCGTATCAATTCCGTGAGTCCTCCGCAGAGAACAACCTGCTCGCCGAACAAATCCGTTTCTGTCTCCTCCGCAAACGTGGTTTCCAAAACCCCTGCGCGCGTCCCGCCTATGCCACGGGAATAAGCCAGCGCCACCTGTTTGGCTTTGCCGCTCGCGTCCTGATGCACGGCGATCAAACACGGCGTGCCGCCCTTCTCTTGATAGGTCCTGCGCACCAGATGGCCAGGCCCTTTAGGGGCGACCATGAACACATCCACATGGGCTGGAGGAACAATCTGTCCGTAATGAATATTGAGCCCGTGCGCGAAGGCCAACGCAACACCCTTGGTCAAATGGGGCAACACGGCTTCCTTATATATGTCCGGTTGCCGCATGTCCGGGGCCAACATCATGATCACGCCGGCTCCTTTGCAGGCATCCTGGGCCAACATGACATTGAGCCCATCTTTTTTCACCTGGTCCCACGAGCGACTTCCCTCGTACAAGCCCACCACGACTTCCATTCCACTTTCTTTAAGATTCAGCGCGTGGGCATGCCCCTGGCTGCCGTAGCCGACTATTGCAATTTTCTTTCCCTTAATGAATTTGAGATCCGCGTCTTTGTCGTAATAAATCTTTGTCATGACTTTTCCTTTTCCTCTGCTTTTTCGGCTGCGCCGCGAGCGATAGCAATTTTTCCTGTTCGAACCACTTCCTTGATGCCAAAGGGATGGAGTAAATCCAATATTGCCGCTATTTTTTCTTCCGTGCCCGTCGCCTCAATAACGAGATCCTCGTGACTGACGTCCACGATGCGCGCGCGAAATATGTCGGCGATTTGCATGATTTCCGATCGCGTTTTGGACGAGGAATGAATTTTGACCAGCACGAGTTCTCGCTCGACAGTGTCTTTGCCCAGAAAATCCTCGACCTTGATAACGTCTATTAACTTGTTGAGCTGTTTGGTGATTTGATTGAGAACGGCCTCATCCCCGCGCGCCACAACGGTCATCCGCGATACGGTCGGATCCTGTGTCTCTCCAACAGCAAGGCTGTCTATGTTGAATCCACGTCCGCTGAACAAACCCGCCACTCGCGCCAACACGCCAAATTTATTTTCCACCCAAATCGAAACTGTGTGTTTCACGATACCCCCCGTCAGAATGAACCGCGGATTATAGCAGCGAGCGAGAAATGGGCAAAGGTCATTTTACCAACTTCCATTTCTCTAAATTGCCCATGAATTTGTGATGCGTGAGATCGTAATGAATCGGCGTGATCGAGATTTCGCGGTTTTTTAGGGCCGTGCCGTCCACCTCGGGACCTTCCTCGGCGGCCACGAGTTCCCCGCTGAGCCAAAAATAGGTGCCTCGCTGCGGATCCATGCGTTTGTCAAAACTCTCGACGATGCGGGAGCTGCCGTGGCGCGTGATGCGCACACCCTTGATCGCCTCCTCGGGGACAGGAGGTACATTGACGTTGAGCAAGGTGCCCGGAGGAAGACCGTGCCGATGCACATCCCGAATCAGCTTTTTGGTAAATTTTGCCGCGTAGCGAAAATCCGGATCTTGCTTAGTGCCCAGCGATACCGCGACGGACGGGAAACCGAGCACCGTGCCCTCCATGGCAGCAGAAACCGTTCCGGAATAAAGAACCGCGAGACCCACGTTCGGGCCCATGTTGATCCCCGAAACAACGATGTCGGGCGGCTTGGGCATCAGTACTTTGATCGCGATTTTGACGCAATCGGCGGGAGTACCGTTGACCGCGTAACCCCAATACCCTTTTTCGCGCGAGACTTTCTTGACGCGCAGCGGATGATAGAGCGTGATCGCATGGCCCGTAGCGCTTTGCTCCACGGCCGGCGCAACCACGAGCACCTCGCCCAGAGTCCGCAACTGCTGATACAGCCAGAAAATTCCCTCGGCTAAAATGCCGTCATCATTTGTTAACAGTATTCGCATCGCTCATCCTTCGTTGTTCCAGCGCCTGAAACGTTTCGTAAAACTTTTTGCCCGCAAAAATCTTGTTGGCGCATTCCACGTAGTCCTGCGCCAGAGAGACTCTTGTATCATCCATGCGCGACAACTGCAACAATTCGTCGTAGCCGGACAGCAATTTTCGTCGCGCGAGAGTTTTGCGACAGCAGAGCGCCAAATCGTCCAACACGGTGATGGAAACAGCCGTCATGATTTTCCCGGAGGCTTCGTCGCGAATACGAACGCCCAGACAGCGCGCGAGGGCCTTACGCAGCGCGGGCAGAGAAAGTCGATCCGTCGACGACATGGGCATCAAGCGCGGTGCGGCTTCCATCCAATCCAACCACTGCTGCTCGATCGCGGCCAATGTCTTAGTGTTGCCTTTGCCCGCGCGAAATGCGCTCAACCACGGTGCATGTTTCTTTTTTAAAAAAAGTATCAGGCAGGCGGACTCCCTTTCGTACACGTCCTGCCAGGCCAAATCCGTGAACGCGGTTTTGCGTTCCACTAGCGTGCGCAGGCTCAACCATTTTCCCGACGATTTCACCGTGCGCAGACGATCGGGATGAAAATCCTGGTCCATAGAAAAATACCGCAACAATCCGGAACGCAGCCACTGCGCTGGCTCACGACATACACGAGCCACGATCGCTGCGAGAATTTTCTTGCGCCCATCGGCCTCGTCCAAAAAAATCATGGCGCCAGGATCGGATGCGGGCAGGAACTCCACGCGCAACAGTAAAGGAAAAGACCACTTTTGCTTCCACTGAAACTCGTCAAGCACCCGCTCGCGCATTTGTTCGGCCTCCCGCGCAGCCCAGCTTGCCGCTGCGGGGTCCGAGGACATCACTAAAAAATTACCCGCGTAGCTGGTGATAGGGCGGGGGCCGGAAGCAACATCTGTTTTCGAAAAGGCTTGCGCGCTACTCCAGAGAAGAAGGACCAGCGCTACCGAGGCTATGCGTACCATGTATCTCAATCTTTGTTCTTCGGGGCTTCTTTCTTGCTTTCGGCTTTCTTTTCCGCGGGTTTTGATTCGGTGGATTTTGTCTCGGATGTTTTTGATTCCGTTGCGGGACTGGCCGAACTTTTTTTATAGTCCGTGGCGTAGAATCCGGCCCCTTTAAAAATGATGCCGGCCCCGGTGCCAATTTGCCGCTGCACTTTGCCTTTGCATTTCGGGCATTTTGTCAGCGGCTTGTCCTTCATGCTCTGATAGGCTTCAAAGCAATGGCCGTGTTTCACGCACACGTAATCGTAAGTAGGCATTTCCAGACTCTCTGACTAACGCATCACTTCTGCGACGTGATAAATATCTGGCCGAATACGCGAAAACCCACCACGCTCAGCCAAAACCAAAGAGCGGTCAGAACTAACTGAAGGAACGCCCCGGGAAAAAGCGAACCCACTCCGTTGGTGCGAAATACATCCAGACCCAACAACCTCATCAAGAGGGAAAGTATAAACGGCAACGCGACGAGCGCCAACGTGGCCAGCATGTATGGACGCGACGCGCGGTTAAAATTCTGCCAGACGGCAGGAACGTCGAGTATGCCTTTGAAAGCGCCTGTCCTATACCATTGAATCAAGGCCAGCGTAAACAGAGGAATGGTGAAAAAATTAGCCACGAGAAAAAGCACGTAGAATATCTTGCCTAACCCGGAGGGCCCGGCAAGAAGCCCCAAAAAAATCATCGGTATGCCGTACAAGACCAACGTGCCAAATCCGTACAGCCCATTCTTTGCCATCTCTTGCCAGCCAGACCACTCGGGCAGCACAGCCGGCTTGTTGTCCACGGAGTCCTTAAGCACGCTCAAGGAATAGCCGATAATAAAAACTGCGTTCACGATCGGAATCAGCCCCAGCACACCTCCGATAAGAATCTTGATAATCCAATTGCGGTCTTTGAAAGCAAACTTAACTGCCTCTTCTATAATGGCCTGCATACTGCCCCCTTTCGTAAAGTGCGATGATTCTAAGTGCGCCAACAGATGGTGTCAATCGGATAGAACCTTCTAGGAGTCTGTCGGAGTAATGATCTCGTCTTTCGTAGCAGAGAGCATTACTCCGACAGGCTCCTAGGACGCCCACTTTAGATCAAGCCGTTTGCGATTGAGCGCACATTCCCTCAGATAAAGATTGATGAGGTTCTGGTACGGTATGCCAAGATCCACGGCAAGCGCCTTAAAATAGGTTACGGTACCTTTATCCAACCGAATGGTAATAGGCTGTTTCAGCCCGGAGATGTACGGGTTCTTTTCGCCTTTCATCTTCGAGAAATCGTAATTTGCTCTCATCGTATCGCCTCCTGGTAATCCGCCGTTTCACCTTTATTCGCTTTTCGCGCCGATAGGATTCGAATCACAGCATCGGCTTTTCTATAGCAGTGGCATACAACAAGGACTCGGAGCCTAAAGCTCATGCCAAGCATGATAAATCTATCCTCGTCCTGGGAGTGGTCGGGGTCGAAAAACCGTATTGCGTGTTCGTCTAGGAATACGGTCTCGGCCTCCTCAAACGACAAACCATGCTTGTGCCTGTTCTGCCGATTCTTAGCTTCATCCCATTCAAATCTCGTATCATCCATATGTACAATATACATATGTGGATGCGGGTTGGCAAGATGCTTCTTCTGACTGGTCATTGGGGACATAGTAATAGTTTAGCGCGGCATAGCTCAGGGACGTCATTCCCGCAGGCTTTAA
>CAZOWS010000180.1:0-3484 GCA_964583365.1 uncultured Actinomycetota bacterium | reverse complement strand
AGCTGGTGTTGGCCGTGGGGCTTGCGCTGGTCGTGTTTATTTCGCGCGATTTGAAGGATCTCGAAAAAGGTCTCGGCCCGGAATACTTTCTCTTTTTGAGCTGCTCGATGGTGGGCATGATGATGCTGACCAGCGCCGTTGAACTGATCACGTTGTACGTCGCATTGGAGCTGGCCGCCTACAGCCTCTACGTGATGATCCCGCTCAGAAAAGGGGACTCGATGGACACGGAAGCCTCCATCAAATATCTATTGTTCGGCGTGGCCTGCTCCGCGATCACGTTGTACGGTATGTCCTTTATTTTCGGATTCGCGGAGACGACGTATTTATCCGAAATCATTCCGATGGCGCCGCAATTGATGAAAAATCCCGCGGTATGCGTGGCGTTTGTCCTGACCATCGCCTCGTTCCTGTTTAAACTCTCGGTGTTCCCATTCCATTTCTGGGCGCCCGACGTGTACGAAGGCGGCCACGGCCAAATCGTGACGTTTATCGCCACGGTGTCCAAGGCGGCCACGGTGGCCGTGTTGATACGGTTGTTTAGCTTTGCCGGTGGTTTGAGCGCCCCCGTGAACGATCTTTTCATTTGGATCGCGATGATCACGATGAGTTTGGGCAATCTCGTGGCTATTTCCCAGAAAGATATCAAACGTATGCTCGCGTATTCGAGTATCGCGCAGGCCGGCACCATCCTGGTGGGTATTTTGGCAGCAAGCCAAGACGGGTTCAGCGCGGCCATGTTCTACGTAACCGCCTACGTGATCATGAATTTCGCGGCGTTCATGGTCGTGGTGATTATTTCCAAGCACGGAGAAAATCCGGGTGTGAACACTTTCGCAGGCCTCTCGAAACGTTCGCCGTTGTTGGCGCTCACGTTCATGCTCGCGCTATTTTCGCTGGCTGGCTTGCCGCCGTTCGCGGGGTTTGCTGGCAAATGGTTTTTATTCAAGGCCGCGATGGAGAAGGGCTACGTGATGCTGGTGCTAGTAGGCGTGCTGAATAGCACGATCTCGCTTTATTATTATTTGATGGTGATCAAGCAGGCCTACATGGTGGAACCCGTGGACAACACGCCCATCCCGCTCTCCGCGCCATTGCGCGCGCTGAGTCTCTGCCTGATAATCCTGATACTTTTCTTGGGTTTTTATCCCACGGCATTGCTAGACCTCTGCAGCGCGGCTGTGTCGCAATTGAATTCTGTCACATAAAGCAAAAGCCAAAACTAAAGCCAATCCAGTGACGCGTAACTCACGGACAATATCCCTTCTTTTTCTTTTGTCGGGGATCACGGGATTGGTCTACGAGGTTCTCTGGGCCAAGTACCTCGCCCTCTTTCTGGGCAACACGGGACTAGCTCAGACTATCGTGTTAGCGACCTTCATGGGTGGACTCGCGCTGGGCAACGCCCTTTTTGGTCGATGGGTGGATAAGATGCCAGAGCCCTTAAGGCTTTATGCCTGGCTAGAGTTAGGCATAGGCATCTTGGGGGCCATGTCCCCGATGCTGCTCTCTTTCCTGTCCAGCATCTATCTGGGGATGGCTGGTATCGGCTGGATCAACCCGTTTTATTCGGGTCTGTTGAAGCTTTTCTTTAGTATGGTTTTTTTGATTGTTCCGACAATGCTCATGGGTGGGACGCTTCCCGTGTTGAGCCGGTTTGCCACCCCTTCTATCGATCAGATGGAAAAAAATGTCTCCTGGTTCTATTTTCTGAACAGTGCGGGGGCGGCCCTGGGAGCTATCGCTGCGGGATTTATTCTTATCCCAGTCCTCGGTCTGAACGTATCCGCGATGTCCGCGGGAATCTTGAATGTCGTCATTGGCATAACCGCCTTGTTTTTGGCCACGCGGATTCCGGCAACGGATACACCCATGACGTCCTCGCTTGCGCCAGCGCCCACGTCATTCCCTCGACCCCTTTACGTCCGCATCATGCTGGGTGCGGTTTTCGTATCGGGATTTTTTGCTTTGGCCTACGAGATCGCCTGGATTCGTTTGCTCTCTCTGGTTTTGGGATCGTCCACGTATTCTTTTTCTTTGATGCTCGCCGCGTTTATCACGGGGATAGCGTTGGGCAGTCTGTGGTTACAGCATCGCACTCTCTTGCGCATGGATTCCTATCTGCTTTTTGGTTTGGCCGAGGTGGGTCTGGCACTTTCTCTCCTCTTGACACTGCCCCTATACGACAAACTTCCATACTACTTCCTTTTGGCCAGTGGATTGGTCAGCCGTGTGCCGGCAGCGTTTTATCTCTACGAGACCATCAAGTTTTTTCTTTGCTTCTGTCTCTTGGTTTTGCCCACCGTCGCGTTGGGAATGACCTTGCCGTTGGCATGCCGAACCATCACGCAGGATATCCGTCTCGTCGGAAGAAAGGTCGGCTCCCTGTTTGCTATGAATACATTCGGCAACGTTTTGGGGGCCATCACGGGGGGACTAGTCCTTTTGCCTGCGTGGGGAATCAAGCCTGTCTTTCAAATAGGCATTTTCGCCAATCTCGCGATCGGGGCAGTCGTCGTTGGGACCGCCTCCTCATGGCAGGGACGAAAAAAAGTTCTTTTCCTGGGGACATGCGCTCTGATCGTTGCGTTGTGCGCCGGTTTGTCAACGCCATGGGACCCTCTGGTATTATCCAGCGGATCGTATCGCAGTCGCACACCCTTCACGCAAGGTTACAAGGAGTTCAGAAATTCTTTTAAAAACCAATCCGTGGTTTTTCATCGGGACGATGTCAGCGCTACGATCGATGTTATCAAAGACGAAAGGGGCGACCTCATTTTGAAAGTAAACGGTAAAAATGATGCGTCCAGTACGGTCGATCTGCCCACCCAAATTCTTTCTGCCCACATTCCGCTGTTGCTAAATCCCCAAGCCAAAGACGTGTTGGTGATCGGCCTGGGCAGCGGCATCACGGTGGGGTCCGTACTTAGTCATCCGGTTCAAAGCGTGGAGGTGGTGGAAATTTCCGCGGCCGTGGCCGAGGCAGCGGTATTTTTTGGACCCCTCCATCACAATGCCCAAAAAGACGAACGATTTCACTTTACTCTGGAGGATGGAAGATCCCACTTGGCCACCACGTCGCGCCTTTACGATATCATCATCAGCGAACCCTCGAATCCTTGGATAGCGGGTGTAGGAAACCTTTTTACTGTCGAATTTTACCAGCAGGCCCAAGCCCATCTTCGCCCGGGGGGTATCATGGTGCAGTGGTTTCACACCTACGAGCAGACCGATGATGTTTTGTCGCTTGTGTTGAGGACATTTACCGAAGTATTTCCTCACGTATCCCTGTGGAACACGTGCGCAACCGATATTGTCCTGATCGGGTCCAATTCCCCGCGGACGTTGGATTTCCAAGCGATGCAAAAAAGGTTGGATGAAGAAAGGGTCCAGGCCGACATACGTCGGGTGGGCATCCATCATTTACTCACCTTTTTATCTACCGAGGTTGCGTCCGACGCAACCGTCCGATGGTTGGCGGGAA
>CAZOWS010000179.1:0-6644 GCA_964583365.1 uncultured Actinomycetota bacterium | reverse complement strand
CCCTATTTAACTATAGTCATAGTACCATGGTTAAATAGGGGCGTCAAGCGCTTTACCGCCTCCGCCCGAACAATTGCAATAGCATCAAGAATAGATTGATGAAATCGAGGTACAGCATCAGCGCGCCGGATACGGCCACTTTTTTCTCCACGTCGGAGCCTGCCTCTCCTACGCCCGCCATGTTCTTGATTTTCTGCGTGTCGTAGGCGGTTAATCCCGTGAAGATCAAGACGCCCAGGCAGCTGGTGATCCAGGCCATCGCGGCGCTTTTAAGAAAAATATTCACGACTATCGCGATGATGAGGCCAAAAAGTCCCATGCGGCAGATATTCCCCATTTTAGTCAGGTCGGTTTTCGTTGCGTAGCCATAGATGCTCATCGCACCGAAAGTGCCGGCTGCCACGAAGAAAGCCAGGGAAATGGAGGAGGCCGTGTACATCAGAAAAATTGTTGAAAGCGTGATTCCGTTCAAACCCGCGTAGAGCATGAACACCAGCGCGGCCGTCGAGGCGGCCATCTTTTGCACCCAACCCGCCAGCGCAGCGACAAGGATGAGCTCTCCGATCATGAGTCCGTAAAAGATCACGGGCGTCCTGACGAGGGCAACGATCATTGCGGGATGAGCTACCATGTATAAGGCAATGAGGCCCGTGGCTGCGAGTCCGAATGTCATCCAATTGTATACGCGCCGAATGAAAGCCCTGCTTTCCGTTTCCGCGTGGCTAATACTCAATTCGTTTGCTTCGTTCATAATGCGTCTCCTTTTTGGTGATCTCGTCTTCCGCAAGTCGAAGTGTTGTCGTTCGGATTGATTATAAACAATAATTGGCTTGTGTTACACTTTTACCCAAGAAAATTATACAGGAGGTTACGATGAGACATTGTTTCGCAAAGACCTTTTCTTCCCTCGTATTCCTATTAGCTTTTTCATCAAACGTATTTGCGGAAGATGCTTGCCCGGTACCCAGTTCCACGACTTCTTCGGATACTACATCCGGGGCGGGTTCCTTAACGGAACGCGCATCATCCTCTATCACCACACCATTGATTGATGACCATCTCGTAAGTAACGCGGGCGGGATAACACAAATCCAAGTCAAATTGGCCGATAAAGTGGAGAAGCTTCCGGGTAGAACGGAAGTGCAAAAAGACACCGACGGCGATGGCAAATACGATACCACGGTAACAACGTGGGGCGATGGCACGACAGTGACGGAGACGGAGGATGGCAAAGGGGGCACCAAAACCGAGAAAAAATTTGCCGACGGTCGCACGGAAACGAACACCGACGACGGCAAGACATCCAGGACCGAGCGGACATGGCCGGGTGGGAAAACAGACGTAGAAACATACACGCAAAACGAGAATGGCGACGTAGTTCGGACAAAGGACACAACGTATCCGGACGGCACGAAAGAATCCACCACAGGCGGCGGGCCCTGGGATCCCACGGAGCATACAGAAACGACTTACCCGGACGGAAAAACAGTAACAACGGACAAAGATTTTGAGAAGGGCGGGGAGTCGAAGACGGAAACAACGTGGCCCGATGGTAGGACCGAAATAATTAAGAAAGAAGGCTATCCCAACGATGTGACCAGAACGGAGAAGACGTGGCCCGATGGCAAAACGGAGACTTCGACTTCCATGACGGGTGGATTGATTACGGACAGCGAAACGAAGTACCCTGACGGCACGGAAGTAAAAAAACATGCTACCGGAGGGCACACAACGGAGGAGACGACCTATCCCGACAAAACCAAAGTCGTGGTGGACAACGATGGCTACACGAAGACAACATCGGCATACGATGCAGCTGGCAACAAAATCAGCGAAAACAAAGTAGATTTGACAAGTCGAGGGAAAAAAGGAGAATAAGGAACATGCGAACAAAGTTCATTGCATCGATCCTCGCAGCTTTCATGCTATGTACCGGTCTGGCGTTGGCGGCCGACAGCTACGATGTGGATATGGCTCATTCCACGGTGGGTTTTTCCGTGGCGCATCTAGTGATAAGCCATGTTTCGGGTAGATTTGGCAATTTTTCCGGAACGATTCTTTACGACGAGAAGGACGTTAAAAAGTCTTCCGTATCAGGAATGATCAAGGTGGCTAGCATCGATACGGCCAACGCGAAACGCGATGAGCATTTGCGCGGTGTGGATTTTTTTGATGCGGCTAAATTCCCTGAAATCACATTTGCGACCACCGGCGTTGTGCGCGAAGGCGATAGCACCGTGTGCGTGGGCACGCTCACGATGAAAGGCGTTACGCGCGAGGTTCGCATTCCTTTTACCGTGCTTGGGAAAATCAAGGACCCTTGGGGCAATACGCGTATAGCCGTAGAAGCGAATCTGACAATCAACAGACAAGATTATGGAGTTACCTACAGCAAGGTACTGGAAGGTGGGGGACTGATGGTGGGCGACGAAGTGAAAATAACCCTCGCGGCCGAGGCCGTTCAAAAGCAATAGCACATGGTGTTCACCCGTGTTATCTTTGCGGGGGTACTTAACGAGGATAGGTTTACATGAAAAAAAATGTTTTTTTAGGATTGTTGTTTGCAGGGATGTTCTTGGTTTTGAGCCATGTTTCTCCTGCGATGGCGGGTAACGCGGATCGCATAGAAGAAATTCTCGGCACACCGCAGGGCATTCAGGTCAAGGAGTTCACAATAACCACCAAACGATTCCAGTTTTCGCCGAACTTGATTGTCGTGAATCAAGGGGACTACTTAAAATTAAAGGTCACGAGCCTGGATGGTACGCATGGCTTTAAAATTCCCGGCACGCGGATCAACCATGTCTTGAAAAAAGACCAAGAAGAAGTTATCGTCCTCTACGCCCGGGACCGCGGGAAAGTGGGATTCGAATGTTCGAACTTCTGTGGCGTCGGTTATTTTTTTATGAAAGGCAAGATCGTCATCGAGTAGTGTATCTCGCCAGTTTGGCCCCTTCGTCCAGTGGCCTAGGATGTCAGGTTCTCAGCCTGAAGACATGGGTTCGACTCCCATAGGGGCTATAAATGTTATTCCGTACGTTGAATGGCAATCTCATCAGATCGAGAAGCAGCATAGCAGGAGTCGAAGCCGACCCGAGCGCGTCCGCAAGGACGAAACAGCGAGTGGCGGCCGGCTGCTTAATCGTTAAAGGCCGAAGAGAGACGTATTACAGAGTGTCTATGGAGGAGGAGGGCCGCGAGAGCGCCCGGGGGAGCAGGACTCCCATAGGGGCTATAAATGTTATTACCAGAATCAATTTACTGTCTCCCCTTGACACGCTAGGTTTTTTAGTATAGAATCTTCATATAAAGAGAAATAAAGTCGAACATATTTGCGCGCTGCAGCGTCGCAAAGAAAGCAAAACCGAATTCATGATTCCTACGCAGATGGACAAGATGGATAAAAGGAGCGCAAAAAAGTGAAAATGTTTAAAAAACGTCTTTATATATTTTTCATGAATTACTGGCTGATGTTTGTCATTACGGCCGTCGTGGGTGGTCTGATTTGGCTTTCGATCGTGGGTTTGCAGTCCATGGAATCCTTTTACCGGAATATGACCTTGGCCCAATTGCCTTTGCAATTGCTGATGGGAGGCGTACACGCGGTTATCTTTGTCTGGCTTTATCTCGTTTTCTTCCGTGGGGGGTTCTCCCAGATGAAGAAGGATAAAATCAAGAGCGAAGACGTCAACATTCGCTTTAGCGATGTCATCGGCATCGATGAAGCTAAAGATGAAGCAATGGAAGTGGTTAGCTTGATCACGGACCACGCGCGACTCAAGGCCGTTGGCGGGAAAATCATTCGCGGATTATTGATGGTGGGGCCCCCGGGCTGCGGTAAAACATTGCTGGCCAAGGCCATCGCTACGGAAGCAAAAATACCATTTCTCTCGGTTGCGGGTAGCGAATTCGTAGAAGTATTCGTGGGCGTCGGCGCCAGTCGCGTTCGCAAACTTTTTGAAAAGGCGCGCATGCTCGCGTACGCTAACGGCGCGTGCATCGTGTTCTTGGACGAATTGGATGTCATCGGCCGTGCCAGGCAATTCAGCTTCAACGGCGGCGGCGGTGAAACCAACAGCACACAGAACCAGTTGCTCGTCGAAATGGACGGACTTGGCGAGCGTAAAGAAAATATCATCGTGATCGGCGCGACGAATTCGGCCGAGGATATTTTAGATCCCGCCTTGCTGCGTCCGGGCCGCTTTGACCGCAAGATATTGATAGACAGGCCCTACGCGGAAGGGCGAAAAAAGCTGTTCGAGTATTATCTCTCCAAGGTCAAATTCGATGCGTCGATAGACACCCATCGTCTGGCCAATTACACGGTAGGCAAAACCCCCGCGGATATTGAGAACATCGTGAAGGAATCCGCACTTATCGCCACGAGGGAAAAGCGCGACATCATCATGCACAGCGATGTCACCGAGGCGATGGAGAGAATTGATTTGGGTCTAAGGCGCAAGCGCCACATAGCCCCGAGGGAAAAAGAAAATACCGCGTATCATGAATCGGGCCACGCGATCGTGCTGTATTATCTGCACCCATTGGACGATGTATTTAAATTGTCCATCGCCACACGCAGCGAAACATTGGGCGTCTGCCATCATCAACCTCTGGAAGAGATAGTGGGTAAAAACCGCGAGTGGTACATGGCTAATGTTATGGCGGCTTTGGGCGGATACGCAGCCGAAAAACTAAAATTCAAAGACACGACCAGCGGAGTTTCCTACGACTTCCGCAACGCAATGACGCTCGCGCACACGATGGTCTGGAAGCTCGGCATGGGCGCCAACGGTAGTATCGGCGACTACAGCACGGGATTCTCGATCAATAGAGAGCAGGGTGGTATCGAGCATCTCTCCGACAAAGTGAAAGAGAGACTAAATATGGAAACCGAATCCATATTGAAGATGGGTTTTCAGGCTGTTGAGGAGCTTCTCAAAAAAGAAGCAGTGCTGCTGGATGAACTCGCCAAGGCGCTGATAGAAAAAGAGGAGTTGGAGTACGACGAGATCGACGCCATTTGCCGGCGCTACGGGAAAACGGCGACACGACGCATTGAGTTCGATGGATTGCTACAAAGATTCCGTCAGAGTTTTTTCAACAACGAACTCAATACAAAATTAAACTCCGCGCCAGAAAAGAAGGAACCGGAGATCAAACTCTAGGTAAATTATGAAGAGCTTAGCCACAAAACTACTGTCATTTGGACTGTTGCCCGTTCTTTGCGCCATGGCTTTTTCCGGCTGCGACAAGGTGACTTTTCCCAAGGAAAAGGTTATCTCGTCCGTGGTGAATATGTGCCAGCAGGAATACAACGTCAAGGTGAAGGCAAGGATAGTCGGCAGCAATCTTGGTGTGCATATCGATTTTGCGAGCCTGTTTGGGGACAATTTCGATTTCAAGGAAGCAGCGATGGAAACACTCGAGGACGTGCTGACAAGCATAAGGCGCATTGTTCTGTCCACGGATTCCAATTTTGAATTTTACACCGTGGTGGGGTCCGACCAGAACAACGGTGTGGAATTGGTAATGACGCGCAATCTGATGGATCTCAAGCTGGTCATGTATGGGAATATCGGCCGCGCGGATTATTCCCAACGCATGATGCTAAAGGTACGGCCGGATGTGAATTTGCTCGGCGAACGCAAACTGAGAAAGTTTTTTGCCGACATGGCCACGGGTAAGATCGAGCGCATTATCGGCGGCAACTTTGCCCAGGGCACGACGCTCAAGGATATTTCGTCCACGTTTTTTCTGTCCTTGTTGGAGCTGGGCATGAAGCAGGATGTGGTGTTTAAAATATTGTCCACGAAGTTCACGCCCATCAGTGCCGACGAGGGACTTTTTTATGCCAAGGTCAAGGAGACCTATGTGCCCAAGGTCGGCTACGAGACCAATACGTTTAGCTTTCCGTCCGGCTACGATTACGAGTATCTGTTTTTGGTGAACTGCAAGGATTTTATCCCGGGAATTAAAAAGATCATTCCGTTGAATGGTCCGGACAGTGTGCGCAACGGCCCGATCAAATTTCCGGAGGAATTTGCCCGCTACGCAAATCTCTCGCATTGGGAGGATGACAACTTTTTCCTAGAAGAAGTCTCGATGCCGGAGTTTCTCTCCCATCAAATCGCGCAGCGCATTCGGGCTAAGATCAATGCGGATAGCGCGATCAAGGACGTGCTCAAGATCGAATCCGTGGACGGTAATTATACTACGACCAAGCGCAAGGGCCTCTCAGGAGCTGAGATCAGTCCCTCCAAGCATCAGGATTTTGAACTCGTGTTGAAGTTCAAGAAAAAAGGAGCTCTGCAGACCGAGCGTATGAAAACCGTGCCAAAAGAATTGGTGAATATTTCGCTGGATGTCGTTAAGGAAGTCTGTAAGAACTACAAGTTTGAAAATTTTTCCAAGGTTAAGCTGCTCGGGTCCGACAACGAAGAACTTTTTTCCGTGGACCGCGGCCTGATGAAGACATCGCCTTAATCTTTCTGAGCCACAAATTGTCATCCTGAGTGAAGCGAAGGATCTCTCCTTGATACAGTGTAGATCCTTCGCTTCGCTCAGGATGACAAGTTATATCTTGTATGCACTAGAGTTAACCGGATATGCCTTTAGCCCCGACTGGTATTGATAATGATCAG
>CAZOWS010000178.1:0-3868 GCA_964583365.1 uncultured Actinomycetota bacterium | reverse complement strand
GAGCGCCTGCACGTCACCGAAGGACTTTTTTAGATGATGAACTTCTATGGGATGCATGGGACGATGATAGCTGGGGCAATGCGGGGACACAATCCCAATTGAAAATACTCAATTGGGTTATGTCCCCGGATTGCCCTCGGGATGACATTATTTCACATGGCAAAATCCACTGGCTGGACTACCAATCCGGAATCCGGGGACATAACCCAATTCGGCACTTTGAATTGGGATTGTGTCCCCGCATTCCGTGATTAAACCGAAAAATCCACTGTCTGCATATCCAATCGCGGCGAAAGAATCATCTCGTAGGCCTCGGATCCTATCGGCATTTTCAAATCCAGCGTGAGAAGCATTTGCAAAAGCCTGCGAGGCCTGTCCTGACACAGCTGCGCGTATAATTCTTCGATAGTCTTGTTTCCCGATTTGTATTGACCCCACAATGTCTCCAAAGCCACATCATTATTTATTCCAAGAAGCTCGCGCGCAATCACGGTGGCCTGAGACGATTTTTCTATCCACTGGGTAAAATCTCTTTCCCGGGATTCAATCCAGCCCTCGTAGGATTGGGCCAGGTCGCGCCAAATATTTCTATCTATCACGAGTTTCACCAAAACGTCGTTGAATTGCTCAATATAGTCTATGCCCCAAATCAAGTCCGGTGCATGGCTCAAAAGTTTTTTATCCGCCAAATGAAGTCGCAGCAATTCTTCTGTACTAAAGGGATTGGCGATCCAACGGGACTTGCTTCTATTTACCGCGATATCGCGTGCGTAGGTAATGAATTCACTCCACAACTTCGCATCTTGCCCCGCGGGAATTCTGGCTACACCAAGCAATCCTTTCGCCAACCATATCTCCAAAAGAACCGCAGCAGCTATGGGATTCGAATCGAAAATGTTTTTTGCAACAACCGGAGTATGCTTGCCATTTTTTAGATCCATTTCCGGACCCAACACCTCCGCTTCGGTAGCTAGAGGCCAAGCCTTACGCGCTAAAGCGCTTTTAAAAAACTCCAGAATTTTCATTGCCTCGATGGGTTGAGCATTCCATTCTTTGCCCGCCAAAGCCGGGGAACTTTCTTTGAGCAATTCCTCGGCCAGTAACTTGGAACCTATGTTCTCTAGGGCAGGGACAATCTCGCTAACGTAGATTTCTACATCCTCATCGGCGCTCAACACAATAGGGATTTCGGGCTTGTGGTCCGACAGATAAATAGTCCGCGTCACCCGATGTTTTTTGCCGTCCTCGCCCATTTTTTCGGAACTAACTTTTAAATGCGCATGATGCAAATCCACTCCGTCCGCGATCAAATCTGCGAGCTGAAACGACAGCTTTTGAATCAATGGCTCTCCCATCGCATCATGCGCGATGCCGCGAACAACGATGGAAATCGCTTTCGGATCCAGCGGCTTGCCATGATAGTCAAGCCCCGCCCCAAGATCGGGATCGATGATGCCGTCGTTGCCGCGCGGATCCACAAAGATGCTTCCAAGCCAATAATAGAAGGGGATATTCCCTCTCCCCCTCAGGGCGTTGTAGGCGAAGCCCAATTTCATTTTTGCATGCTGGAGAAAATCTTTGGCGACGCCGTAATAGGCTCGCCAATATGCCACGCCTTTCAGTCCTTTCAAACGGTCGCCGAACTCATCCCACGGAACCGGTTGCAGTCTGGGATCGTCCAGCTGGGTCGTGATCCAAACCACCTGCGGCCAATCCTTGTGCTGTGCGGCCAGCTTTGCCCTGTCGTGAATTTTGGTCAAATCGAACGAGCGATCCATTTCATCGTAAGCGCTCGTTTTAACACCCATGAATCTTGCCAAGGGATCCCAGAATTTCTCCCTCTGCCAACGCATGTAGCGATTCCCTATTCTGCTGACGCTGAAGAACGGATTAACAAGAACCAATCCGCGCACCTTGGGGTCGAATTCGCTCTGCAGTGTCCGAACCCTGGTTTTCTCATCCAATCGCACGTGCTCGTTCACGGTCTCGATGAAGCGCAGGCGCGCGCCCACCGAATAACTTATCGCGACCATTTTGTTGGCAAGTTTTGCAGGTTCGAATGCCTTGTTCTGAACTATTTCGTGAATGCGACGAACAGCCCCCTGAGCGATAACCTTGAACTTATCGAGATTGGAGAAAGGCCAATGCGGCATATTTGCGTATCCGGTAGAAGTAATCGTCGAGAGATCGGCGAGCGTCTTGCCTTGGCGCAAATACATGCCCTTCGCGCATCGACTCAAAAAACTGGACGACGGATCCTTCACGTCGCCCCAGTAATACCGTATGTCATACGGAAAAACCGCGAAAATATGGAATAAATCTTTCAATTTACTGACCATTCCGGACAAGAACTCGAACGGATCACGACCATGGTCGAAGACGATGATGGGACGCGCCGCGTCAATAGGTTCCGCCGGCTGGGCATAATGCCACTCGTCCCCTCCGCTGTCCTTCCATGTGCCATACACGACATCCCCTTTGGGCTTATCGGTCAATGACTTTCGAAAAGGGTTCATCTGATTCAACGCATAATCACGCCACAGCACAAAAATTACCGATCCACCCGCAGGGACTGCTGCAATAGGCCCCAATTGAATTGAAGCCGCAACTATACCGGCTACAGCCACCGTGACAAAAAGCAAAATGGAAAATTTCCGCTTCATCCAATTCAAGGCTTGCAGAGACCAAAATCCTAGCGCAAGCGAGTTCTGATAGAGAATTTGTTTTCCGTGAGCGTAGCTCGAAATCTCCGACGGCAATGCTTTTATGTCAGCGTACAACGTAACATCCTTGCGCGCGCGCAAACAGCTCGCGGGCAATTCCTCCGTCATGGGTTCCACCAATAAGCCCTTCACGGCCTGCTGCTTATTATTGCCGAACGCAAGCACCATGATTTTCTTGGATTTAAGTATCGTGGAAAGCCCTATGGTCAAAGCTTCTTCAGGGACTTTGGCAAGATCATTCCCAAAATTCTTTTTATTGGCGATTCTCGTGCTTGGCGTGAGAGCCACTTTCCCTGTCACGCCCGTGACGCTTGAACCCGGCTCAGCAAAGCCGATATGCCCGTTCTCTCCTATTCCCAACATCGCTATGCCGGCGCCACCCAAGCTCTCAAGCAGCCTTTCGTACTCTTGCAGATGGGCGTTCAACGCATCCTTGTCGAGCTGCTTTCCCGCCGCGTCGTAAGCGCTTAAGAAATGAATATTATCCGGTTGGATTTTGACTAGATCGAATAGCTCTGCGTTCATGAACGACCGGCAACTCCGGGGATCATGCGGCGGAATCATGTATTCGGTAGCATTGAACGTGATGACAGTTGAAAGATCTACGTTTTTGGATTTCACGAGCGCGACAAATTCTCTATAAAAAATCCTCGCCGTATCGCCGGTAAAAAGCAGGAGCACGGTCGGCTTGCCTTTGGCTTGATCTTCTTCGATCTGATCAATCAAAGCGTTGGCGGCTTCGATGCAGGCGTCGTCCTCAAAATCGAATACCTTCGTAGCAATTTCATTCTCCTGCTGAGATACAAATATGCTCGAAGGCGACAAAGCGAGTACTGAGATGGGCTCCGACACAAGGACACAGACCAATACCCAGGCGATTACTTTTATTAAAATAACCATAATCATATTATACAACGTATATTATGATTTGTCAATGAGGCGAGCTCGCAAACAGCGATTCCGCATCAAAGATCATAAACGGTCATTTCGTGGTGCTTTGAAGTTGTTTGGAAGGAGATTCAGATTCGGGTGGGTGATTTTTCTTGCAGAACGGGCGGGAAGACGGGATTTTTTTAGTCTTGAGAAAAACTCTGCCTCTGGCTGTTGTTTTCGGCAGACCCAACGTGGGGAATAATCCCGCGAGC
>CAZOWS010000177.1:0-4517 GCA_964583365.1 uncultured Actinomycetota bacterium | reverse complement strand
AAGGGAACAGGCTCGGGAATCACTTTGATGCGATTCTTAGCGATATACGCCCAGAGACCTCTTAGAAAAGGCTGAAACCCAGCCGGTATCTGCATTCCAGGTTTTCCATCATCAGGAAAGAGCTTTGCAAAAAAATCCTGTTGTGCCTTCGTCATCCATTGATAAAAATCTCGAAGGCCTTCATCGTTTTTGGGGTCCTCCAGAATTTCACGCACACTTTTCCCGGACAATTCAGGAACATTTTTATACACCATTGGCAAATAAGGGCCAAGGGGCTCCATCAACTCATTCACAAACACCAAATCCTTCGTATCCCCAACTTTTTTTCTATGCCTTTCTATGACCTGCTCCAAATGCACGAGATGCGCGTTCAAAAACGCATCGACATTACTCACATGCTCACCGTAAATGAAAACCATGTCCGCATCCATCGGATCCACTGCCTGGCCAGTCGGGTTGGAGGAATGCCATCGCAGTCCGAAATAGGCAGCTGCAGCCGCAGCCCCGGTAGCAAATGTTCCACCCAAGAATGTCCCGCGCGAGATACCTTTTCCGCCTATGCGATAGGTACGCGCGTGATAAGAGCCCAACTGTTCTTGCGTTCTCCCTTTTTCATTTAACGGGGACCCAATCAATCGTCGGTCGCGTTTATCAGGGTCTTTCTCGTTCTTGCGAACTGCGGGTTTCCATTCAGAGAGCACCGCAGCCATGCCTGATTTACCGCCGCCGGCGGGCCGCAATAGGATAGCCCCTTCTTGTATGTTAACGGATGCTTCCAGATTTTCATTCGGCCAATACGCGTTGGCTGCCTTCTCTATGTCGCCTAAAATCGCCTTGGAAGGCAGATTCATGGGACGCCCATTTTTTCCACCATATTTTTCATGGCATTCGTTAAGTCTCTTAATCAAATTACTTCGATCTTGATTGGGCGGACTGAATTGGCTGCGTGGCGCGAGATGATCAAAGGACGCGACCGTGACTTGCGGCAAACAAATCAGCAAGCATAAAATTAAACTCGCCGAACACGAATAGAAGCATGTCTTCATGCGGCTTGCCCCAACGTCTCATTGATTTCTTTCAACATCATACGTGTGACAACGCTCATGAATAATGCAAAACACATCCTGGTTATAGTCATACGCCAGCTTTCTTTTTAAGCCATTGGTTATATGATGATTATAAACTAAAAATGTAGGTTTGTCAATCGCGCTGCGACGCGCATAAATGCTTGCAGAGGAACTAAGGTGGTTATAGAAGTGTGTACATTAGCGGCATCTCAGGAAGGGCTTTTGCCTGCCACGGCAAAATTATTTAGGCACACTAAATTCGTTGTCGCTGATTTCCTTATTCAACAATAAAACCTCCACTGACCAGTCTTCCTTTAAATCAGATAATTCTTCCGTAAGACCTCTTGTTGTTCCACTGGAAGGCAAACATATAGTGCCGTCATGCTGTCTTACTTGACCCACAATAGTTTCTATCGCGAGTTCTTCTTCCTTTCCTGAGCCAAGAACACCAATCCAATATTCGCGTATCGCCACAAATAAACCTAACTTTGCGTCAATAAAATACTCTACTTTTGGTGTAGGCGGGTAAGGCCCCTTATCTTTATCTTTAAGTTTACCTGTTATCAGATAAAGTTCGGGTGAAGCTGTATTCGCATAAACATCTCTCAGAAAATCAGGATAGCCTAATATCTTTTCAATTGTTAAATTATAATATTTCTGAGGTTCTTTTAAGTTAAACAGCATTATGCTTTTCAGAAAACTTACTTCGTCAGAATCAATGCTCATTCGATCTATGACCGTGGCGCTTTGGGCATCAAGAACATAGTAATTATTGTCACGGATGACGTTGATTGCATCGAGTTGTCTAGCCTTAAGTTTATTCGGACTCTTGTACATGACCTCTTCTATTAAAGTGTTTGTCCCGCCATAAGAGTTGAACCTTTTAAAATGAATGGTCCTAATTTCGCTCATGCGTTGATTTATTAATTTGGCTACCTCTTCTATCGATTTATCGCTAGCACTAGTCCTAAACGCACGCAGTTTCTTCGCGGCATCATACTCGTTCAGTCTTTGTATAGCCTTGCCCTTAACTTGTAGCTTCTCCTCCATACTAATCTCATCGTTGGGCAATTGAAACTCAGCCCCATCCCCTCCCGTTTCCATCATTTTAGCCCCTATGCTTGCCATGTCAAAATGCCCTGTTGATTTTCTTAAAAATTCCATTATTACGTCATTTTTAGGACCTTCGGGATCAAGTTCTAAATATTTTTCCAAGTGATATATAATGCGCAAACACAATTCTGTAGAAAAATAATGCTTCCGACCAATTTCATTATTGCTATAGGCCTCCTCAAGGTATTGGGTTGAAGTTTTCGCCAAAAGCGGAGACTCCAGCACTAAAATACAGATACATAGTGTTAGGACAAAATAGAATGTTTTCATTTTTAAAAGGATACTCCAGGATAGGCGAGCGAATAAATAATCCTAAAATATCTATGTCTAATATGGTCGGGGCGAGTGGATTTGAACCACCGACTTCCTGGTCCCGAACCAGGCGCTCTAGCCAAGCTGAGCCACGCCCCGAAAAGCTGGGAGATCGGGAATTGCTAAATCATTTTGCTGGCGGGCTGGATATTTCTCAGGCGCGCCAGACGCGTCGTGCAAATCAAAAAACCGTATCTCGCTATCATCCGCAAAAATCGCAACGTATCCACGATCGGATGAATTCTGCTGGGTTGATTATCATAAATCGTCCTCACCGGCACGGAAGCAATCTTATACCCCCGCATGCTTGCTTGAATCAACATTTCTGATTCCAAATCAAAGCGTTTACAACTCAAATGAAGATTTTGCAACACGAGCCGGCGAATGCTTCGAAAGCCACATTGGCTATCGCTCACCAACTGACCAGCTAGCTTGCTCACCAAAGCCGAGGTAACGCGATTCGTCATCCATCGTAACATTGGCATGCCGCTCGCCTGCAGCATGCGATTGCCCACTACGACATCCGCGCCTAAGAGATCATGGGCATTTTGCAGCACCTTGATCTCGGCCGTGTCATGCTGGCCATCCGCATCCATCACGACCACTACGTTCCATCCGTCTCGCGCCAGAAGAAAATCAAATCCATTTCTCAGCGCCATGCCTTTGCCCAAATTTTTCTCGTGTCGCAGTACACTGCATCCTCGGGACCTGGCTATAGCGGCTGTTGCATCGTGTGATCCGTCATCCACAACCAGCACGTTGTATCCCTGCGGCAGAATTTTATCCAGGAGGATACCAAGTGTTGCGGCTTCATTGTACGCCGGCAGCAACACCCAGTCGGACATGAAAAAATCAGCCTTCCATAGTAAGAAGTTTTTTGATGCGTTTCGCAGCTTCCTTCAACCTTTTGATATCGGCCACCAGAGCAAAGCGCACGTAGCCCTCGCCGTATTCGCCGAATCCGGTTCCGGGGGCGCACACGATACCTGTTTCCTTGAGGAGAAGCTGCGCGAACTCCATGGACGTCATCGCTGCGTATTTTCTCGGAATGCGCGACCAAATGTAGAATGTTCCTTTGGGGCAAGGCACATCCCAACCTGCTGCGCGCATCTCTTTGACGAATACGTCGCGGCGCTGCTTGTACATTGCCACGTTCTTGTGCACAAAATCCTGTGGTCCCGTCAGCGCTGCAATAGCGCCTGCCTGAATACCTCGGAATATGCCAAAATCAATATAGCCCTTGGTTTTGGCCAAGGTTTTTAATATTTCGGCGTTTCCCACGACGAATGCAATGCGCCAGCCAGCCATGTTGTAGGATTTAGACAACGTATGAAATTCAATGCAAAAGTCCTTGGCCCCTTTTACCTGCATGATGCTCGGCGCCTTGTAATTGTCGTAAACGAAATCGGAATAGGCCAAATCGCTCGCGATGATCATGTCCTTGCCACGCCCCCATTTCACTACGCGCTCGTAGAATTCCATGTCCGCGGTCGCGGCAGTCGGATTGTGCGGGTAGGATAAAAACATCAGTTTGGAACGACTGACAATGTGCTTGTCTAGCTTTTCGAAATCTGGCAGGAAACCATTTTCTTCGTTGATGGGTAGCGAATACAGAATGCCCCCCGCAATGATGACACCATTGAAATGAACAGGATACGCTGGCACGGGCACCAACGCTATGTCTTCGCTGTTGAGAAACGCGAGGCACAAATGCGCGATACCTTCTTTTGCCCCGATCAACGGCAAAACTTCCTTGTCGGGATCCAGTGTCACACCGAAACGTCCCTTGTACCAACTGGCTATCGCGCGGCGTAGCTGGCCTTCCACCGGGCCATCGGCCTTGGAATAGCCATGATTCTTAGGATCGCGAGAGGCCTTGCAAAGCGCATCAATGACATGTTTGGGCGCGGGCTGGTCAGGATTGCCCATACCCAGATCTATGATATCCAAACCCTGTTCTTTGGCCTGGGCCTTGAGCTGGTCCATGATGGTGAATAAATACAACGGCAGTCTTTTTAAACGATT
>CAZOWS010000176.1:0-2617 GCA_964583365.1 uncultured Actinomycetota bacterium | reverse complement strand
AGGAGGGGCTGGTGAACCTGATGCGCAACCGCACCTCGTTCGTGATCGCCCACCGCCTCTCGACCATCATGAAAATGGATCGCATTGTGGTGATGGAAAATGGCCGTATCACCGAAATCGGTTCCCACGACGAATTGCTGGGCAAGGTCGGGACCTATCAAAAACTTTGGGATATCCAAGTGGGTGGATACATGGCGGGATAGTTACCCGTAACCCGGTTACGGATTGTGCTAAAATAAGCCAAACCCGTAACCGGGTTACGGAGTATGATGAGACAAGTGCCACTGGTAACAGGAGAGTATTATCATGTATTCAATCGAGGCGTGGACCACATGCCGATTTTTCGAGATCAATTTGATTTTCGTCGGTTTTATTGGTCGCTCTACCTGTTTAATGACTCCAATTATTCACATCCGGGCGGTGATCCGCTCTTGAAAGAAGTCACCTTGGCTTCTCATGTGGCTTTTGATAGTTTACGTAATCCTTTTGTAAAGATTATTTCCTTCTGTCTTCTCGACAATCATTTCCACTTGTTCCTGCAGCAGCTTCAGGAGGACGGAATTCAAAATTTTCTTAAGAAGGTTTCACAAGGGCATGCCCGTTCATTCAATCTTTCCAAGGGACGTACTGGGCCCATGTTCGAGAGCCGTTTCAAGGCAGTCTTGGTTGAAAGAGAATCTCATTTCTTACATCTTGCCCGCTACATTCATTTGAATGCGCTTGATGGCACGGGAATTCCCTGGCGTGAAGGGAAAGTGGCAGATTGGGATTTGGCAAACAAGCGATTGGATTCGTACCCTTGGTCCAGCCATGCGGTGTATATGGGACATGAGCAAGATTTGCCAATTGTCGATATCGCTACCGTTCAACATCTTTTTCGAGATGCAGATGATTATCAAAAATTTCTTCGCTCCTGGATCGGTCGGCATCTTCTGCCGCATGGGATAGTAGATATTGCGTGAATCCGTAACCCGGTTACGGATTTTGCTAATCTTACATCAATCCGTAACCGGGTTACGGGTGATATACAAGCTCGCGTCGCCGTCTTTGCGGACCAGAGGGAGGGTGGGGAAGAGAAAGCCGTTTGAGACAATGCGCGCCCCTTGGGGAAGCTGTTCAATTAAAAATTGTTCAAGTGGTTTCATGGCCGAAGGAAGTTGGTAAAGAAAAACAACATTGGTATGGGACAAGTCCGCGCTCCACATGGACTGGCAACGAAAATGCGCGCGCGTTGTCAAGCGCGCGTGCCAGGCGCAAAAACGCGAAAACCACACTAAGGTTGGAACGATTTCGTATCCGGTTCCTTCTTTTGCCCCTGCCTGGATTGCTGCCAGCACAATGCGTCCATCCCCGCTTCCCAGATCAACGACGCGATCATTTGGTGTAATGCCCGCAAGGCGAATCATGGCGCGCACATGCTCGCGTTTGCTCGGCACATAAGGCGCATCGCCGAGGATAATGCTCATGAGCTGGGGGATAAACCAAAACACGAGCCCGATGCAGGCAACGAGAATGACAATGAGAATATCTAAGGATATGCTACTATCCATAACGTACAAAGTACGGTATTTAGCAGTAATAGGCTGAGCAATAACATGTCTGGTCGCTCTGCGTTAACCAATCAGTAACCAAACGTTGTACGTTATCCATACACTATGACGCCCATCATACCAAAGGCCGTTCTCGCCGCCTATGACCTTGGCGAGCTAAAAGACGCCCGAGCGATCATGAGCGGGCTTTTGCACAAGACCTATGTCATTCGCACCTCGAAAGGCCGGTTCGTGTTGCAGTCGCTCCATCCCGTGCTTGCCGCCGACGCGGTCGGGCAGGATTTTTTGCGGTCACCGAAGCCTTGTGTGAGGCGGATTTTCCTGCGCCGCGCGCAATGCTCACGACGGCTGGCCAGGTGCAATTTAAGGAAGGGAAGCGCGTGTGGCGATTGCAAACGTTTATCGCGGGAAAGTCCCACGAGACAGTCACGAATCCGTCCCTTGCCGCCGAGGCAGGGAAATTATTCGCGCGTTTTCATAAAGTTCTCAATGGCATGCGCTATCGTTTTGGCTCGCCATTACGATTACATGAGACCGAAAAGATTTACCGCGCATTCGCAAAGACGATTCGCGCGCAGAAAAAATCTGTCCTGTTTGCGGAAGCAAAAGACGACGCGCAATTTCTTTTGGACGAACTTCCAAAATTATTCCTTCCAAAAAATATTCCCAAGCGCGTCATTCATGGCGACCCCAAGATCACCAATCTCCTTTTTGACGCAAAAGGGAAGGCCGTGGCTATTGTGGACCTCGACACCTGTAATCGTATGAGCGTGCTTGCCGAACTCGGCGACGCGTTTCGTTCCTGGTGTGGCGGAAAGGAAGACGATCCAAAAAATACGTTTAATGTGGCCGTCTTTCGTGCTGGATGGAAGGGCTATGCAAAAGAGGCTGGTGGATTTTTAACGCCTGACGAAATCCGTCTTGTCCCTGCGGGCATTGGCCTTATCACTTTAGAACTCGCCGCGCGATTTTTGAAAGACTATTTTGACGATTGTTATTTTGGTTTTGCCCCAACACGCTATCCCTCCCGCCGCGCGCATAACCTGGCCCGCGCCCGCGGCCAAATC
>CAZOWS010000175.1:0-2839 GCA_964583365.1 uncultured Actinomycetota bacterium | reverse complement strand
TTACATGGTGCGCGCGTCCATGGGGCATGTGCGGGATTTGCCCAAGTCGAAGATCGGAGTAGACGTGGAACACGGATTTACACCGCAATATCTTGTTCTGCGCGATCGCAAAAAGCTCGTGAAAGAGTTAAAGCTGATTGCCGAATCGGCGCAGAAAATTTATTTGGCTCCCGACCCGGATCGCGAGGGGGAAGCCATTGCCTGGCATTTGGGCGAAGTGCTCACCGAGGACCGCGAGAAACTCTGCCGCGTGACATTCAACGAAATCACAAAATCCGCGATCTTGGAGGCATTCCAGAAACCTCGTAAGATCGACATGGACAGGGTGGAGTCGCAGCAGGCCCGCCGCATCCTGGACCGCATTGTCGGATATAAAATCAGCCCTATGCTTTGGAAAAAAGTCGGCAGCGGCTTGTCCGCCGGGCGCGTGCAGTCGGTCGCCACGCGCATTATCTGCGATAGAGAGGCAGAAATCTTGGCTTTCGTGCCCGTAGAATATTGGACGATTCTCGCCCAGCTCAATAAAAAGGATGTTTCGGACAGTGCATTTTGGGCGACGCTAAAAAAGGTGGACGACAAAAAGCCGGAGCTGGGAGACAAGGACCATACGGATAAAATTTTAGCGGCGTTGCAGGGAGCTTCCTATGTTGTTTCCGATGTAAAATCCAAAGAACGCGCGCAGAATCCGGTTCCTCCGTTCACGACAAGTCTTTTGCAGCAGGCGGCTGTCAATCGCCTGCATTGGTCCATTGCCCACGCGATGGCGATCGCGCAGCAACTCTACGAAGGCTTGGAACTGGGTTCGGAGGGCACGACGGGACTTATCACGTACATGCGCACGGACTCTTTCCGCGTGGCGCCGCAGGCTCAAGCGGAAGCAGCGGATTACATTAAAGGCAAATACGGGGCCGATTATGTCCCTGCGACGCCCAACCGGTATCGCTCCAAAAAGGGCGCGCAAGAGGCCCATGAAACTATTCGGCCAACGTCACCGTCCCGTCACCCCGAGGAGATCAAAGGGTATCTCACCGAGGATCAGTACGACCTGTACAAACTGATTTGGGAACGATTTATTGCGAGCCAGATGGCTTCCGCGCGCCTGCTCGTCACGAGCGTGGACATCAAGGCCGCCCATTGTCTTTTCGGCGCGAGCGGCACGGAGATTTTATTCCCCGGATTTTTGGCCGTGTATCGTATTGAAGAAATTAAGCCCAAACCTAAAGACGACGAAAATACGAACGACGATAAAGAAGAAACCGAGGACGAAAGCGGAAAGCTGCCTCATCTGGAAGCCAACGAAGAGCTGAATTTAATGGAACTCAAGCCCGGACAGCATTTCACGAAGCCGCCTCCGCGCTATTCCGAAGCGACGTTGGTAAAAACGATGGAAGAGCTCGGCATCGGCCGTCCCAGTACCTACGCGCCTACTATCAACACGATTTTGCGACGCGACTACGTGCGCAAAGACCGGGGCAAGTTGATCCCGACGGATTTAGGCACGTTGGTTAACAAGCTGCTGGTCGAACATTTTCCCCAGGTGTTGGATCTTCAATTCACGGCCCAGGTGGAAGACACGCTGGACAACGTGGAAGAAGGCAAGACGCATTGGGCGAAATTGCTCGAGGAGTTTTATGGCTGGTTTTCCGTATCTGTCGCAACGGCCATGGAACAAATGAAGGATATGAAGCCGGAATTGATCAAGACCGACGAGATATGCGAGAAATGCGGCAAGCAAATGGTGATCAAGTTCGGGCGCTTTGGCCGTTTCATCGCATGTTCGGGCTATCCCGAGTGCAAGACGACCAAATCGCTACCCACGGGCGTGAAATGTCCGAAAGACAATTGCGGTGGCGACGTGACCAAGCGCCGGTCCAAGGCCGGAAAAATGTTCTACGGCTGCAGCAAATATCCGGCTTGCGATTTTGTGACGCGATCGCTCTCGCAGGTTAAGAAAACCCAGCAGGGAGGGAAAAAGATCGAAGGGACGGAGGCCACGACGGGCCCGGAGGCAGCCCCCGTTCAGGAAGTGTAGTGTTGCATGGATGATAACCTCGAGTCCTTTCTGCACTTTTTAGAAATAGAAAAGAACTCTTCGCCGCACACGATCATAAATTATCGCAAGGACATAGAGCAGTTTCGGAACTTCTCTCAAAAACAGATGGGTCCCGACGCGCAGTTTTCCTGGGTGATGGACCGGTTTGCGGTGCGCCGTTATCTCGTGCATTTACAGGAAAAGAAATACGCCAAGAGCTCCATTCAGCGCAAACTTTCCAGCCTCCGCTCGCTGTTCAAATATCTGATACGCGAAGAACGCGTGCGAGACAATCCATTGGGCAGTATTCATGGCCCCAAGCAAGAGAGACATTTGCCGGAATTTTTGGATATCAAGGAAATGCAAAAACTTCTCGAGGCGCCGGATGTCAAGTCCAAGGCTGGCCTGCGCGACAGGGCCATTTTGGAGATGCTTTATGGCACGGGTATTCGTATCAGCGAGTTGGCGGGCATGCGCCTTGCGGATGTGGATTTTTTGGGAGAGGTTGTCAAGGTGCGCGGTAAGGGAAAGAAAGAGCGGCTTGCGCCAGTGGGTTCGGTGGCACTCGCGCGTCTGCGCGATTATCTGGCTGTCCGACGCGGCTCGGGCAGCGGGATTTTTTTGAACAAGGCGGGCAAAAATTTGAGCGTGCGCGGTGTGCAGAGGTTGCTGGATAAATATCGCAAGCAATGCGGGATTTTAAAACCCATATCGCCGCATTCGATGCGGCACTCGTTTGCCACGCATCTACTGGACGCGGGGGCTAATTTGAGGGCCGTGCAGGAATTGCTGGGCCACAAGAACTTA
>CAZOWS010000174.1:0-4643 GCA_964583365.1 uncultured Actinomycetota bacterium | reverse complement strand
TAGAAAAATCAGGCATATTTGGTGCCCCCATCGTGACCGAAATTCTCCCCGCGTGTCCTTTTTATCCCGCCGAAGACTATCACCAGCATTATCTGCAAAAGAACCCGGGCGGCTATTGCTCGCATCATTTGTCCTCCGAGAAAATCAGCGAGATACTCCGGCAGCAGAAGTAAACTCCTGTCATTCTGAGCGATAGCGAAGAATCTTGTTTTACTAAGCAGACCCTTCGCTTCGCTTGGGGTGACAGTACGCAAAATAAGACCTGGCTAACGATTGGATTTTTGTGTATAGTTATTGGAGACACAATTAGAGCTACAATTTTGTAGCGAGGAGATAACGCACATGATGATGTCCACTGCATTGATCCAAGCAAGCTACGTGGGCGTACGAGAGCTTCGCGCCCAATTGTTTCAACGTCTGAAAAGCGACAAAACGCTTATTGTCACCGAGCATGGAACGCCTACCAGGGTGATTGTTGCCTATCAGGACATGGTGGATTTGGTCGAGATGCTGGACGAGATTCAAGATGCCAAGACATTAAAGGCAGTCCAGAATGCGCGCAAGGGCTTGAAGCGCGGCACAAAGGGGATATCTGTTTCGCGCCTTTTTAAGCAGATGCGCGCCAGTTTGAAGTGAAATACAGCGTCAAGTTTCCCACACTTTCCGTGCAGAAACATTTTCGGAAAGACCTAGAAGATATTCCCGAACATAAAACTCAGGGAGCGATCATGCGGGCGGTAGAATCATTAGCCGATGCACCACGGCCATTCGGTGAACCTAAAATCAAACCCCCGTTGATCGTGTACAGTCTAACCGCCCAATATCGTGTTCGAATCGGAGTCTACCGCGTTCTTTACGACGTGGACGATAAGGCCAAAACCGTATGGATTCTCGCGCTGCGCCCTCCCCCCCTTGATTTTTCCGGTTTTCTCGCGTAAACTACATAACAGCAAAGGCGGTAATTAGTTATGAGAAAGTTTATGAATATTCTCATGGCATTTGTCTTTCTGTCTTCATCGTCTGCGATGGGGCCAGGAGTGATGCGTGACCATGCCTACGCGCTGGCGCCGAAATTCGATCGCGAGACGATGAAGCAAATGAAAAAGGCCGCTGCTGGTAAAGAGGCCGAGAAAAAAGCCAAAGCCCCGCTGTTATTGCCGCATTTGCCCAAGCCGCCGGAGGAAGTTATCGCCGAGCGATTGCTGGCGCCCGAACCATTTCGCCGGTCCGGAGACATGGAGAAGTTGTGCCGAAAAATTCAAGAGGTGATGATTCCGCAAGAAATTCTAGAGGTTGCTAGCTTCCTGCCAGAAGTGTTTGATCCGCAGGGCTTCCTGGGTAGGTCCCGGCCCATTGCTATTGCACACTGTCTCCTAATGCTGATGCGTTTGGACAATACAACGCGAGCGGGTCTCATCCGATTTCGCGATCATTTGACAGAGCAAGAATTTAATTTTCCTATGGGAGGTGGGATGGAATTATTAGCTCCTGAAAACAGTGTGCTTTCCCTGGATCATGCCTATCAAGCGCTCGGTTATTTGGTGGCGGCGGGTAAGGACAAATATCGCATGGATTTTGCGGCTAAGATTTTGGATGGGGCTGAACTAATTTCTCCGAGAGTTTTCAAATTGCTTCTAGCTTCGGACTTCGCAGAAAAAGAAACCGGATACGGGAGTCATTTGCGGCGCGTCCATGCTTGGGATGTACGAAAAGGGTTGTATGGATTTATCAAGGTGGTCAGAGCCTACATGGCCGAGGCCGAAAATTACGAAGCATTCCGAAAGGATTATAGTTTCTTGCAGGTCGTTCGTGCTGACGCAAGGAAACTCAATCTGGTGATCGGCATGGACGGGGACAAGCCGCAGTTGATGTTTCCCGACGAGGTCCTATCGCCCGCAATAATTGCGGCGCCGCAAGTATTGGAGCAACGCCCCGATACGTCGAAAGAGGAGCAATCCGACGACAAAAAGTCTGTGCCGAGCACGCAGTCCGTTGTGGTGTATCGCAACGGCGCTCTTCAAACCGATGTACGGCTGCATTACGAAGTGACGAGACGTGTGCGAGATCTCATTGAAAAGCAGCGCTATGCCGAGGCGACGATGCTGTTGTTCTTGGGCGCTAGAGACCCCGAAGAATTTCAACAAATCGCCGATTTTATGAGAAATGATTTGTACATTCTCTACGCGGCTTTGTTGCTCGGGGGTGTGCGACCAGCCATTGGCGCGCAATTTCTCCTCTGCGCTTGCGACATGCAAAAGCGTGCGTTTTCTTTAGGAAGGCGTCGCGTCGAAGATGCGCAAGTCATTGCCTGGGTTGTGGAATTGCTCAAGACATTGGATCAAGAGGTGGATAAAAATAAAACATTTCAGACGCCGGCCGGCGAGATTTGTTGGCGTCTCTTGACCAATTCCAAAATGCCTTTCGGGAAAAAACTTGTCGGCGCGGTTTTGCAAGAGGCGTTGAAGGATTCCGGCCATCGCTATGACGAATGGATATTGGGCAATTCGCTGTACCAGCAATTGCATGCGAAGCTACGGGGTTTTGAGAAATGCCTAAACGCGGAAGATGAAATTATCAAAACCGGAGTTGTCTTGCGCGAGGCTTTGCCGCCCGCTTTAATCACCGATGAGAATGTCACGATGGCGGATGAAGACGAAATCGCGGGCATTCTCGTGAACTACCTGAAAAAGAAAGATTATCAGCAGGCCAGCGACATTCTGTTTCTAAAAATTCCTCCTATGGGCGCGTATCATGTTGTCAAAGCAGCGCTGCGAAAGGCGAACGGCGAGATAGATATCGAAGAAGAATTGCCGCATGTGTTTGCGTGCACGCAACCGTGGGTAGCGGCTCGTTTTTTTGGCGAGGCTTACAGAACAGCCGGCTACTGGAAGAAGATGCAACGGATGGAAGACTACGCGCCGCAAATATTCGGGATGCTGCCACATTGGATTCCTGATGCGTTCCTGGGCAATGTTTCCGATGCATATGGCAGAAAGGAAAAAGGGGAGGTGTTTGCGTGGATCGTCGAGCGATTGTTGGCGATTCACAAAAAGATTCCGGCTAGCGCGGGCCAGATGAGTTTGGCGGCGCAAATCTTAAGAGAAATGATTGAAACACCCCCCACCCTGGGCCTCCCCCTCAAGGGGGGAGGGAATGTGGGTCGGCAATTGGTCGCTAATTTTTTGAGCGCCGAGGAGAATCCCGAACATCAAACGCAAATGCAAGAGATGTACGACGAACTCTACCGACAATTGCCCGGCGTGGTGGATTGGCACACGTTCGCGCGCACGGGAAAGTTCTTGTCCAAAGATTTGACGGCCGGGGATAAGGGCATGATGGTCCGCTACTGGGAGCCGCTGTTGGTTTTGTCCTCCAGCAATGTTATACGCTCCCTAGAGGCTGCCAAGGCATTGAGCCGGCTAGACACGCGTTCGGCGGATACGTTGCTTTACCGTCAATTCGAACTTCTGGATAATGTCACCGCAGAAGAACTTGGAGTACGCGAAGAGGATTACAAATTTTACCGCACGGCGATAGATGATAGTTTGGTCCGCATTGGTCCCAAAGAAATTGCAAAGCATTTGGCCATGCGTTGTGAAGCGGGGCTGGCGCCTTATTCCGATGGGTCGATGACGCGCTTATTCGAAAGGTTGGGCAGGGAAGGACGATTCGATTGTATTTTGGAGTTATGCAAAGAGTCCACGGACAAGAGCGTCGCCGATGTTCTGATATTTTTGGCGAAACAGCGATTCTCCTTTTGTGAGGAGTTGGTAATCGCCACTTCTTTGAACCCCATGACGTGGGTAAAACCACCAGGTTCAAAACCCGACGCATCCCGCGTGGAAGAGCTAAAAGGTGACTTCGAAAAAATTCGACAAAGATTAGGCGATGAGGCTACACGATCTGCCTTAAAGAAAACCTTTCTGGTTTTAAGTCTCGGCCCTAAAGCCGCCGGAAATCAAGCCCTTAGCGAGTCGGAACTGCAGCAGTTTTTGGATGTGCTTTACCTGATAGAAAGTCAAGGTGTTACGATCGAAAACGCTCAGATGGAGTCGTTGGTAAAAGTCTTGCGAAGAAGTCGGGGCGGTATTATCTCTAGGGGAAATATCGGTCGCACTATCCATGCAATACTTGCCCATAATAGAAAACATACTGTTGGGGGAGATCCGCTGTATGGAATACGTGCTCAGTGGGCATTTGAAGCCATTTCTGACGAGGAAGCCAAAACTATTCTATTGCCGACTTTTAAACATGTACTATCCCCAGGCCTATCCGGAAATGGATTCGGTGCAGAAATCTTAATTCGACGATCGAAAGATTTTGGGAAGCAAGCTTATTTTGAGGTAAACGAACTTATTTTTGCTCTTGCGGACAGTGATGCGAAAGATAGGCGTAGATTGCTCCTGGACGATTTGCCGACGGCCATGGGGGCGCTACAAGGCAGAAAAGACTGGTTTTTTGACGCCATGCACTATGCGAGAAAGATCGCGAAGAAGAAGATATTCCCGGATTTATTTTTAGGAAAAGTAATTCCTTTGGCCGTGGCAGCATTGCCCCAAGATTTGCCGCAATTCTCTACTGAGTATACGGATCTGGACTATCTCGTTGGTCAATTTGCTGGGTCGAAGAATGCCCCCCTAACT
>CAZOWS010000173.1:0-3406 GCA_964583365.1 uncultured Actinomycetota bacterium | reverse complement strand
GTTATCACGACACGTCGTTTTTGCGTGGACCGGGCCATCAGGCATTCTCCCATTTCTTCAGTGCCAAGCACGCGGACTGCCCGCCAAAACCAAAAGAGTTGGTCAGCACTGCCTTCATTGATTTTTGCCTTGCGGTGTTGGGCACATAATCCAAATCGCATTCGGGATCGGGATTGTCATAATTGATGGTGGGCGGAATAATGCCGGAGCCAAGACTCATGATGGAGGAGATGAATTCCACAACGCCGGCCCCCGCCCCCAAATGCCCTATCATGGATTTAATGGAACTCACGGCCAATTCCTTCGCGTGAGAACCGAACACTTCTTTGATCGCCAACGTCTCCAACCGGTCTTTCTTTAGATCGGAAAGGCCGTTGGCATTGATGTAATCTATCTGTGCCGGATTCAAACCGCTTTCCGACAAAGCCTCGCGCATGGAATGCACAAGTCCCCGTGCCTTCTCGTTCATTTCCAAGATACCAGAACCTTCGCAGGCGGTGCCATATCCGACCAACTCGGCGTATATAGTCGCGCCGCGCCGCTGGGCATGCTCCAAATCTTCTAGAACAACAATGCCAGAACCCTCACCCACGACAAAACCGTCGCGATCCCGTTCGAACGGCCGCGACGCCTTCGTGGGATCCACACCATTGTGCGTGAGCACGTTCAATAGTTCGTAGCGCAAGAACGACAAAGGATTAATTTTTGAATCCGATCCGCCCGCAAGCATGATATCCGCGCCATCTCGCTGAATCACGCGGAAGGCTTCGCCGATAGCCTGCGTACTGGCACAGCAGGCGGTCGTGATCGTGTTGTTGGGGCCCTGCGCGTTGTAATTGATCGAGATATGGCAGGCCAGCATATTTGGCAAATATTTCAAGAGCCAGAGCGGAAACAACGTGTTCATGCCCTCGCTGCCGAAGCGATGAATATCAAATTCTCCATTTTGGTCCGTGGAATTACGCACTGCGGGCCCGAGCTCTTCGATGCTGGTACTGATCAATCCGGCACCCAAAGAGCATCCAAAACGCCAAGGCTCGATGGCCTTGGTATCCAATTTGGAATCATCCACGGCCAGTTTTGCGGCGGCCACGGCAAGCTGAATATCGCGCGCCATCACCTTGAGCGATTTTCTCTGTTCGATGTAGGTTTGCGGATGAAAGTCCTTCACCTCACCGCCGAAGTGGACACCAAAACCCGTTGTGTCAAAAAGCGTGATCGGGCCGATGCCGGAATGTCCATTGGATAGCCCGTTCCAAAAGGCCTCTTTGCCAATACCGACCGGGGAGAACACCCCCATCCCTGTCACAACAACTCTTTTGCTCATGAGTTTAATTTTTTATCCATCGTTCCAGCGGCGTGACCTCGTGCAACTTCAACAGCGAAAGAAAATCCCACGTGAAAACAAAATTGTCATCGGGCAAAGCCACGCCTTTTTGCAAATTGACGTACATCAACGCTATCTCAGCCACCAGTTCCTTCCCAACCCAAATCTTCCCGGCAATTCTCGCGCCTTCGGAATGAATCTCCTCCGCATGCGCCTCCAGAATCATCTGATCCCCGGCCTTGACGAGACGGTGAAACGTGGCCTTAGAAATTTTTGCCAGAATGATCTTTTCCCGGAATCCATGCGCATGACCGACTAAAATTCCTCCCGTTTGGGCCATGCCCTCTATCATCAGCGACACGGGCATCACAGGATAGGTGGGAAAATGGCCGGACAAATAATCCTCGCCGAGGCTCACGTTCTTGACGGCCTTGCAGTACTTCCCCTCGTCCAGTTGCGTTATACGGTCTATATGAATCCAGCGCATCGCAATCCCCGGCTAAACACCGACTCCAAGGCCGCCATCCACCGCGATTACTTCGCCCGTGATATACGCGGCCTCGTCCGAAGCCAAAAAGGCCACGACCTTCGCCACATCCTCCACCTTGCCGAATCTCCCCAGCGGAATTTTCGACAAAATAAGTTCCGGGGCAAGATTGCGAACACCTTTGCTCATGTCCGTTTCTATCATGCCCGGCGCAACAGCATTGACCGTGATCCCCTTGGGGGCGACTTCCAACGCCACCGCGCGTGTAAACGCGTTCACGGCCCCTTTGGAAGCCGCGTAATTGCATTGGCCCTTGCCACCGCGCGTGCCCGAGAACGAAGAGATATTAATGATGCGTCCCTTTTTCTCCATCATCATGGGCCGAATCGCCGCGCGCGTAAAATGAAACACACCGTTGAGATTGGTATCAATTACCTCATTCCAGGCGTCCGTTTCCATGGCCATCAACAGCGAATCCCGCACCACGCCCGCAATGTTCACTAAAACATCCAGGCACTCGCGTTTTTCCAAAATACCGTCAACCACACGCGCAGCGTCTTCTTCACTTTTAACATCCGCCTGAATCACGTGGACCTCGCCACCCGATGCGGAAGCGCCCTCAACAACGTCTTGCGCCTTTTGCGCGTTGGACAGATATGTCACGTACACCACAGCGCCTTCGGAAGCAAAAAGCATAGCTATCGCGCGTCCAATGCCGCGCGAGCCTCCGGTTACCAAAACCGTTTTACCTACGAAACGTTTACGGCCGTTTGTTTCCAGCATTCTTCACCACCCAGTATTTTGAATTCTTGTTTGGCTGTTTCTACGATCACACGGTCATTGTGCGCAAGGCGTGCATCTTCGGACGCCAAGTTATAAAATTTTACGGTCCAGCGAGCCGACACCACGGTCTTGTCTTCCATTTTGCCGAGACCGGCAAAGCGCGCGATTGTGCCGTCTATGCCCTGCAACTCCACTTCGATAGTCAATTGATCCCCGGGCATAAGAAATTTTGCGTACTTAACATTGCTCACCTCTTGCGGTGCGTACACCGAAAAAGAAAAATCTGTCGCGGCGCGCAGCAGCCATGCCCCCGTTTGAATCATCGCCTCCAACATCAACACGCCGGGCATCACCGGATTACCCGGAAAATGATCGGCAAGATACTCGTCGCTCAAGGACAAACCCTTGATCGCGCAGATTTTGCTTCGAGATGGGAACCGAACGATGCGGTCAACCAAAGTAAATTTCATGGCTTAAGCCCTTTATACTGCCATGTCTGCGACGATGGGACAATAGATTAAAAAGTCATGTGACTGTGAATCAAATGTTAGATGTCACGAGGAAGGGGGTAAGAAATATTATTTTCAAGGGACTCGCGCAGGCGCGCAAAGCTTGGTTTGTCCCGGCTGCTTCATGCCGGGACAATTTGCGCGCCGAGCGGTAGCGGGCGGCCGCCGCAGGAGCGGCCGAACCGCGTCCCCTGAAAATAATACTCCTTGCCACCCTTGAGTGAGAACATTACGCCCTCTTGTTATGCACGCTCATGGCTTTGGCAACGCCTTCTCGCATCACGCACTCCATGGCAACTT
>CAZOWS010000172.1:0-5617 GCA_964583365.1 uncultured Actinomycetota bacterium | reverse complement strand
ACGAAGGATGCGGGAAAGGTATTGCTATCGGAAATGGAATCTTTGAAAGGCTCCATCATCATTCCTTCTGTATTTTTTACGCATCCCTTTTTGCAAAGGCGCATGGGCGCCGTGGAACAAGCCGTGTACGACACCAATCTCTTGAACTATGACAATGCTGCTCTTCCCGTCGCCCTGGATATCCGGGCGGAAATCCTCGAGCCCTCGCTGCAAGATCCCAGACAGCCCTTACCCTTGCGCGGCAGGAAGCCAGGTGTAGATCACCCTGCGCGGCTCATGCAACTGCTCTATCAGGCAACATTGAATCGGGCCAAGGCCAAAGGCTTTGATCAATTTGTGGAACTATTGCCCGAATCGCAGATGATGTCATCGAAAAATATTTTTGATAAATTTGTGGAAGATCAGGTTAGATACGGGGGCCCAGATCGCGATTACAAGAAGGCGGTGGGTCGAGTAGTTTCGGAATTGCTCATCGAATTGCAAAAGAATAGAGAATCGGATCAAAAGGATGTGGTAGAGGGGGCGTTCAGGAGCGCGGATCAGGCCATGGACCTGTTTCGCGTATTCTCGCCATCATTAGACATGGACGACATGTATGGGTTAGAAAAATCCGGGCATCGCACCATGGCGGAAGCGAAGAAAACTTTGTCCCTTGTATTGGAATTACTCGATAAAGACGGGGAAATGCGCGACATGAGTATCCCCCTTCTTCTGCTGTCGGAGAAAACACGCTTATTCTCATGGGTGTTGGGATTTGGCGATATGATTGCGAAGGATCAAATAGACCTATTTCTTCCTCCCGCTGGACTTAGACGTACAGGGCTAGCAAACATGGTGCAATTTTTGTCGGATCAGCGTCTTATTGTTTCTGTTGAGTCTAATCCGGATGATCTGAGAGATACTTTACAGACGCTAAAAAGTAAAAAAAAGGCTGATTTCAGCGTGATTTGGTTGCATCTTTTCGGGCTATTTCTGGCGGAATCAATCTTGCGTTATCAAAGAGACGATTTGCTGTGCATTCCTGGGGCTTTGTCGCTATCAGAACCCAAGCAAGGGCCCGCGCGGGTAATGGACTTCGGCACATTTTTTCAATACCTGCTCAAGGGCAAGCGGTCTGTTGTCAACGAAAGGCAATTGCAGAAGCTCTCAGGCTGTTTAGAGACACGGGACGATTTGCTGCAATTTTTGAACGCGATCCCGAATCTAAACCTCGCAAACACAAGACAAGACAGATTGTGCAAGGCGATTGCAGAAGAAAGCGGCGTTCGTTTGTATAAGATCGCGCAAGAGGTCTTGATGCGCAAGCTGCTAGCTCAACCCAGGCAGATGCGCTGGAAAGCGTTGGAGGAATTTCTCGGTTTGGAGCAGGAGCAGGATTATTGGTTTGGGTCCTTGGTGGATGAGCGGTTGTTGAACAAGCTTATCCTCCAGGAGAATAAGCAGGATTGGTCGCTCCATGATTTGGAATCTTTCGTGCGTTTGGTGGAAAAGATGGCCGAAAACGAGAACCAATGTCCGGATGCTGATTATCTGCATAGGGAGAAATTGGACCTCTTACCGTGGCTGGCCTGTCCTTTGTTGCAAGCCCCAATATCTGCGCGCACGCTGGAACTTTGGCGTAAGCTCGTAGCCACGGCGCCTCGACTGGATGCTAGGAAAATCTTGCAAGGATTGCAGCATCGCGGGCTAAAGGAAAGGCAAATGCTTATTTCATCCGTAACCTTGATTGCGCGGCAAAGAGATTCGGCGATTGATGTTCGATTGAAAAAGGTCGGCACCACGCAAAATTTAGAGGAGCTGCTCAACAATCGCGAATATGCGTCGAATATTGACCTGGGGTTTTTATCGAAGAGTCGATACGAAGTCGATGTAAGCAACTATCTTAAAGCATGGCTTAGCTTGCTGGATATTCTAAACACTGCGCAAGATGGGATTCAAGACGACCCGGAATATGCGGAATATGTGCAATATTTGAAAGTAGAGCTGATGCGAGACCTGTTGGAATATCTGGATTGGAGGGAGATGCGCGAGAAACATTACGCGGAGTCAGCGTCTCAACATGGTCATAATCCCCACCATCAAAGGTACCAGTTCCCGCTGTCTTGGGAAAAAATACGGGAGTTGTTGCCGCAATTGCCGCCCGGTTCATACACGAATAGACTCATTGCTAAGGCATTGGAAGTTCATCAACCGGATATGCATGAATTCGAGGCCATGCTCCCATTTTTGAGGCCGCTTACCGATGCGGAACAATGGGAAGCGGAGGCTGGACATGCATTTAAAAAAGCCACGTGGGGTGATCAAAACGTCGGTGTGATTATGCGTACCAAGCGGCACGAACTCGATGATTCCCGAGAGATGGAGATAAAAAAGCTTCGCAAAAATCAGCCTAAAGAGAAATGGGAGATGACTGAAAATAAAATTGCCCGTTATGGCTGGCATCTGGCGCTGAATAGCAAAGGTTATGCAGGCAAGTCTATTTGGGAAAAAGTGCAATTGGCTCGCGAGGTCATTCCCTTTACCTGTCCTTTTCGGGACCATGTGCTTGAAGATCTCACGAAGAATGTGGAGTTGAGCACAAAGCAGCTTCTAGAATTGTCGCCGCTCTATTTTCAGCCTCATCTTGGTTTGGATGCTGGAAGAAAGGCCCTTGAAAACATGATGCGGGACAATCCGGAAAAGATGAAAGACCTTAAGGCGCATATCGCCATGGTGCAAGATGCGCTGCCTCGGAGTTTGACAAGGGACGAAGAGCTACAGAAAGTCTTTTTATCGCATGAGATTTCTTATCGGGAAATTCAAAAAATCGCGGGCGAGCTTATGCTGGAGACGGACAAGCCGCGAGCGGAGAAGCAGGAGCTGGGGGTGGCCGCCGCGATTAGCAGCCTGGAAGATTCACTCGTGATGCTTTCTCCGCGGTCCAAGATGGACGTGCTGCTGTTTGCGTTGGGATTTCGCCAGGAGCTTCCTGATTTTGCCAAGGGCGCAGAGGAGCAATATGGCGTAAGCCTGGGCGATGCGCGCGATATTTTTGATCGCCTCAACGTGATGGAAAAGAATCGCTTCATACAAGACCTGCTCATCGGAGAAAGAGGCATTCTCACGGGGCGGGACAAGACGGTGCAGGAACAATTTTACCGTTATGTTTCTCAAGGGATTCTGCAAGAAATGCCTCTCGGCACGCAAGCCAAGGCAGCTATGGCCCATTTGATTCGCCAGTTTTTGCAAAAAAGCCCCATGTTCAAGCAAGTGCAATTTCTCCGCCTGCTTTCGCGCATCCATAAGGACATGGATATGGCCGATGCCTTGGTCGCCGTTTTGGGCGGTATCGGCTCCGTGTACACCAAAGGAGGACAGATCATGGGGCATCAGGGCGATGTCCGCGAATCCATAGTGCACAAGGCATTTCTGCGATTGGTGGATCAAGTGGAGTCCTTTCCCAAGGCGGAGGCTTACGAGGTGCTGCAATCGGAAGGTAGGCGCGACGTCATGCTGGGGGCTTTGATAGGCGCGGGTTCTATGGCGCAAGTCATGAGGGCCCATGTGAATTCGTTGTCGCTTTCCGAAGAGGAACGGCGATATTACGAGCAAAATCCAAAAATGGCCGCAAAGGTTATTCGTCCGCGCGCCAGGAAGGAGTTCGTCGGTGATCTGGAGGTGCTCGATGAGCTTATGCAATTCATCAACGATCACCCCGGCGATTATGGAATGGCGATGCCCGAAAATCTCATTCCTGCGCTACGGGAATTGTTGCAGCGCGAGCTGGACCTGAGACTTGAAGTACAAAATTATAGGGTTTTAGGATCGCTTCTGACAGATTTGCAAGAACTCGATGATTTTACGCATCGCATTCCTTTTATCTACGAGAGCATCAGCGGGAAGCAGTCCTTGTTCATGGAAGAGATAAGCGGCGCTCGCTTGACCAATCCGGATGGACTTGCCGCACTGAATATTCCGAAATCCGCTGTCCAGACATCGATTCTACGTAAATTGTTGCAGCAATTAGAGCGAGGGAAATATCAAGCTGATCCCAACGCGGGCGCATTCATGGTGACGCCCGAGCGTGAGATCGTGCATTTGGATCCAGGGGCACTGGGCGCTATCTCGCCCAAAAACTTGGAAACGGTGAAGGATCTCTTTGTGGCTTTCACCAATGGGGATGAGCGAAGTTTGCTCCTGCTTGTGACGGAAATTTACGAAGAGCAAGATAAGAAGGGAGGTAAAAAATTTCCTGTGCATGAGATTAGCGCCGAGATTGGAGCGATACTGCGGCTCACCCAAGTGGCCGCCAAAGATGCGCCGGGTTCCCTGCAAAGAGATATTATTGCCCAAACCATTGCCGATTTTCCGCATTTCGGAGTTTTTCTAAAAGAAAAGGTTAACTTCGCCACGATCTTCTATCTCTTTCAAAGCATGCTCAATCATCATCGCATACGCATGAACGAAGAGCTGATCACGTTCATGCGATTTTTTGCGATCTCGCAGCATTTATTCGATGGTCTGACCCCGCATGAAATCCAAGGCGTCATGCTTCCGTTCCTTTTGGAGAGATTTACCTCCACAACGCGGCATGCCGAGCGTATCCCGATGGATGCATTGGATTCCAAAATTTTGAAATGGCGCGAGGAGACGCCGCGGGATTTGCCTAAGCCCTCTGCAGCCCCAGCGACTCTGGCCCAGGATCGGCTGTTTGCCGTGAACAACGTGGAGGCCGGTTTGCGGTTAAAGAAGGCGGATAGGACGCCCTTTGTTGTCCGTATCGTTGATCAAGAGTTTGAGGAGGAGGAAGAGCGGGAATTCGGAACGCTGCGTCTCCTGCAGACAGCGCCGGCATCGCTTGCCATCGAGTATCTGTTTATTCCTGAAGTCTATTGGAGCAAGATGTCCAAAGACTGGCAAGAGGCCGAGAAAAAATCAGACGTGGCTCAAAAGAGCTTCGATGTTTTGGAGGATAAGATCGCCGCATTGCAGGCGGATAGGGAATCTGCCGAGAGACGTGGGCAAATATCCCGGGTTTATGCCTTAGAGGAAAAAGCCAGTCTGCTGCGAGATCGCCTCAAACGCCAAAAGACGATACTGGGAGAAACGAAGAAGATCATGAAAGCGATCGCAAAAAACGCGATTCGCATCAAGGGACAAGAATTATTTGCTACGTCCTATCTCCTGGATTCAGGGACAGGCCAATTTGTGCCCGGAAGCAAATTCCGCCTGTTCGACGTGGAATCTGCCCCCCCGCCCGTAGAATATTCCCTGTAAAAGCCTGATTTATCAGGCTTTGTTGACCGCAAGACAGCCCAATAAATTCAGAGGTCTGAGCAAACCGCCACCCCAAAACGGAACACTTTGTAACATCCTGTTGTACAACACCATATAAAATGGTGGTTTAAAAATAATCCCTTGTGGGTTTTTTCAAACCTTGCATGACGCTACAATAGTGCCCAACCATAGGTGCTATCATGCGTGAAGAAGACTTTCCGAGTTGGAACTCGCCTAAAAACCTCAACGTGATTGAAAGCAATGGAATGGTGGAAGTGTTGGTGAAAGGTCAACTATACATGAGTTGGCGATCTGGGGATGAGGTAGCGCTTCGGATCGCGATTGTGCAGTTGTATCAGAG
>CAZOWS010000171.1:0-5016 GCA_964583365.1 uncultured Actinomycetota bacterium | reverse complement strand
GAGCGTGATAGCCCCCGATCCCGAATTTAGTGATCCGACCGTCATCAAGCCCGTCGCGTCGTTGCCATTGGGGCCATTGCCATATTGCAGCGTAATCGTTCCATTTTGATTCGAGGTATTGATCGTGAAGGCGCCCATCGTGATCTGCGCGTTGCCACCGTCTCTGCTGCCAGCCTGAGCCGTCCCGATATTCGCCGTGGCCGAGAAACTTCCGCGCAGGGTCACGTTGTTGCTGATGACGATGCTGCGCCCCGCCTGCAGCGTCAGGCTTCCTATACCCGCATTACCCGACGCGTCGATCGCGCTGGTAATCGTGATATCGTTGTTCGCCTGCAAAGTAACATTGGCGCCGTTGAGAGCCGCCACAATGTCGTCGCCACCTCCGCCGTCGATTCTGAATGTCACCGAGCCATTGTTGTTTTCGGCGAACTCATTATTGGTTGCAATCGTGTCATTGCCGGCCGCAATCGTGATATTTTTTGGATCCACGAGCAGCGTGCCCACATGGCCATAACTCGCAGGCAACCGCACATGCCCACGATAAATCAGCGAATCCTTACTCGAAACCTCCGCCTGGCCGCCGTTGCCGCCCACAACTCCCCCACCGGCCGTGATCGTTCCGTAATAACGCGTGACGTTATTGGACCACACCACAACATTTCCCCCATCGCCACTGCGTATCGCATCGGCCTTGATCACGGCATCAGGACCCACATACGTCGCCGTTGTATCCGTCCCGCCGATTATCACGCTCCCGCCACCCGCATCGCCTGAAGCATCGACAACCCCGCCAAACAATCCCACGCGATCTCCCAATATTTCCACGCGACCACCGTACTCGGCCTCCCCCATCCCCGAAACGTCAATGATGCCCGTGTTCGCAGCGATGGTCCTTGGGCCCTCTGCAGCCAGGCGCACCAATCCACCGCGGCTTTGCACAGCCGCCGCGCGCAAAATTCCCGTATTGTTGACGGCATTGGTAAAAATATCCGCGGCAGTCCTAGCGGTCAGAATCACGCTACCACCATTGGCCTCGATAGTGCCGGCATTTACCACCGCGTCCGCAGCGCTGCTACCATCCGCGTATTTGGCGGCCTTCGTCACGGCATCGCTGACAGCAACGCTAATCAAACCATCTCCGTCAAAACTAACGGTTGCCGCAGACCCAGCGGCCAACGTCACCCGGCCCATTTGTGCTTCGATCCGTCCGTTGTTCGCCACTGCTCCGCCTATCAGTCCTACCGACCCAGCCGCGATGCTCCCATTGTTGACGACACTGCCGGGATTCGCGCCCACTTGCTCAAAGTTGTAGCGCCCCTCCATAAAATCTTCATTCGAAATGTCGAGCGTGGATGCTAGGAGCCCAGCCACGTTAACAACCGACCCCGCGCCAAACACCACGCCTGCCGGATTGATCAAAAAGATATTTCCATTGGCGCTCAATGACCCCAGTATCTCGGAGATACTCCCACCCGTCACGCGATTCAACACCACCGAGGATGCGCCCGGCTGCAAGAAGCGCACAGCTTCGCCGCCGGCTATAGAAAAACCATCGTAGTTGATGATGGCTTTATCGGAAGTGGTGATGTCCAGACTGTTTGTGCTTCTGTCAAACGAGGCGCTACCACCCACAACCTGTTCCCCCGCAGGGAGAGCCAGTGCAAGCGGACCAAACGATTGGGAACAAAGAAAGGATACAATTGCTACGATGACGACAGGCGCGCGGTAAAAAAGATATGATTTAGAGCCCATACAATTGTTTCCATTATATGACATGCGGGCTGCTTCACCAGGGCAAAAGCAAAAGCCACGGGTGGCAATTATTCACCCGTGGCTTTTTAAAACAGAAAAGATTGTTTATTTAATTAAGCAGCTTCTTAAAACCCTCTAGATTCTTGATGTTATCAAAGCTCGTCTCTGTCTGAGCGCTCTTACGCAGCGAACCATCTAGCGATATCGCTTTGCCGAGCTGTTCGATGGCGTCCTGCGTGCGATTGTTGATGGAGCTGATAGCAGCCAAGTAATAGTGAGGCTTTGCAATATTCGGGGCGAGTTTGACAATATCATTGAACGCAGCGGCCGCATCGTCATACTTCTTTTGCAAAAACAAGCTGCTCCCGAGATTCTGCATTGCGTCGCCATAATTAGGCGTGAGTTTGAGAGCAATTCTGAACTCTTTTTCCGCTCCGGTAAAATCCTTCTTACCCTGCATCAGCGCGATACCCAGATTGTTATGCGCCTGCGCAAAGTTGGGAGAGATTTTCAAAGCCTTTTCAATTTCTACGATACCCTCATCGGATTTTCCCTGAATCGCGAGCAATCCACCCAGATTGGTAAGCAACTGAATATTGTCCGGATTAATTTTCAGCCCTTCGCGCCATGCGCCAATCGCACCCTCTGTATTGCCTTTGCTAAGCTGCAAAACTCCAAGCTGCAAATACCTTTCCGCTATCGCGGGACCGCCAGCAGTGACACTCCTAACCAAATAACCGATCGCTTTATCCGCATCCTTTTTCTGAATCCAGATCAAAGCCTGACCGTATAGCGCGCTGCCGTACCCAGGGTCAATCTCTAGCGCGCGTCCAAAAGCCTTTTCCGCCTCAGCCCAATCACTTTTCGCGAGATTGGCATAGCCAATTTGGCTTTCGATCACGGCGAGGCTGGGAACTAATTCCAATGCCTTGTTGTATTCTGCAATCGCTAGGTCAGGACGACGCGTCTGAATGTAGATGTTCCCGTTCTCCATGTACTGGAGGCAGCGATTGGTCTTTTCTGTCTGAGCGGAAACGCTTTTTGCGTCCGCGTTAAAACCCAATGTCGTGATCGTCAACAGTCCAGCTACTGCGGTAATCATTGCTTTACGACTTATCATATTCCCATCCCTTTCGTAGATACCCTTGTTTAACGCTTTGGAACCAGCAAGTCACATAGAAGGCGTCATTATAGCAGAACAATAATTCTCTTGCATGAATTTAATGGTGGTATGCATAAATCTTCCATGTATCAATGGAACTACCTATTGAAACGTGTTTTATAACGCAATATTTCTTAATGACACGAAATAGCTTTCGCCGATGAGGTCCCGTGCTTCCTTTAATGGATTACCCCATCGTTACAAAGCGATCTTCTTCATCAGAGTGAAAAAAATCATAAACGGCAATCGATAACCCGTCACCAAAAATTGTGGCAGACTCCGCACACGTAGTCGACGATTTCTCACCTTATTTGTGCCCGGATCCAGCCTTATTTCGAGCGTCTCATAAATGTAGCTTTACTTACCCCCCCTTCGCCTGCTGCCATTTGCGGGGGACATCCAGCTTAATGCCTAGTTAAAGCGACTTCTTTACGCACAAAATTGTTAACTATCTCCTGCAAGTCCTTGTGCTTTTCCTGGGCAATTTTTTGAACGCGCGTCTGAAGTTTAATCTCAAGGTAGATAGGTAATCGCAACTGTGCTCCTTTGTGGAAAAATTTCCCTCTCTCGGCCTTCGTAAAATCATATTCCTTTTTCATGTTTATTCCCCTCTATATTGTCTAAGTTCATTTTTTGAAGATTTACGTGCTGAAATGATTCTTATGTGAGCGTTATAGTCCCCTTCTTTTCGGTACGCGTGACATACAACAAGCAAAATCGCACTCCTATCCAAGCCCAACGTAATCCATCGCTCCTCATCCTGACTAGCATCTTCATCGAACACTGACATAGCATTGGGATCTAAAAATACTGTCGACGCTCTCTCAAAAGTGATGCCATGCTTTCCGGCATTTGCATGCGCCTTTAATAAATCCCATTCAAAACTGTACTCAAAATGTGTAGACATGCGCCCTCGTGATCAACTACCTTGCATCATTTCTTGCTAAGTGGCTCATTTCATGTAGTTTGTCCGTTTCGGATTCGTCCTTCGCCTCCTGCCGTGCGTAAGATCCGAAAAGAATTATCTTCAGCAGATGCGCCTCATCCACCAAACGCTTAAGAGCCGCCTGAACAGCGCTATCTAGGATCATTGGAATTCACTTTTCGATTCTACTGTCCAGGACAAAAAGGAGCCACTGAAATCGCATGGGATGACCTGCGTATCCGCTATTTTAAACTTACGGAATCATAGACAAGGGCAACGTGTAGAAGTGAAGATACAGAGCGGCGATTTCGGATTCCCTCTCAAAAGCAATTTTCCTTTCTCGTAAACTTAGGCCTGTCCCGGCTTGACACGTAGGCTACTCACGGGTAGTCTACTTACGAGTAGTCTAACTGCCATGAGGAAGAGACCATGAAACTTATCAATCGATTAGACGAATTAGCAGGCTTGGAAGAGTACTGGAAAAAGAAGGATGCCCAGCTTGTGGTCATTTACGGCAAGCGCCGGGTTGGGAAAACTTCTCTCATTAAAGCCTTTGCCCAGCCTAAGCCGCATATATACTTCTTGGCGGATAAGACGACTGAGAGTGAAAATTTGAAGCTCCTGGGCTCAGCGGTTGGTAAATATTTCAAAGACTCTCTCCTGGAGAAGAACGGCTTTAAGGATTGGTATGATTTGTTTGAATATCTGAAACAACATTCAAAAGGGAAACTGGTCTTTGCGATAGATGAATTCCCTTATTTGGCTGAAGGGAATAAAGCGGTCTCTTCCATGTTTCAAAAAGGATGGGATGAAACATTAAATAAACTTCCAATCTTTTTGATCTTATGCGGTTCTAGTATCGGAATGATGGAACGTGAAACGCTCGCTTATAAGGCGCCTCTCTCTGGGCGCAGAACGGCGCAAATACTTGTCAGACCTTTCTCCTTTTTTGATGCGAGGAATTTTTATCCTGATTTGGATTTTGATAAATTCTTGCGCATCTATGCAGTCACAGGCGGTAATCCGGCCTATTTACTAAAACTCAAAGATGCCAAGAATCTCCATGAGGCTTTAAAACAATATGTTTTCAAACCCATTGAATTGCTATTCGAAGAAGTGGAATTTATTCTCAAAGAAGAATTGAGAGAACCTCGCCAATACATGAGTATTTTGAAGG
>CAZOWS010000170.1:0-9078 GCA_964583365.1 uncultured Actinomycetota bacterium | reverse complement strand
ATACCTCCTGGCATTACATAAATATATCGTCCGTACAAAAGATAAGGGCGCAAGTCCAACTGGCGGCCATCGAAACGGGTTTTGACGAGAGTCGGCACGCGCGAAAGAGCGAGCGTGGGCTGCGCCAAATAATTACGCGGGGATTTGCGAATGAGATCCGCGAACTTGCGCCGTTGGGACTTGGTGGAGGCCGGCCCGATCAAAATACCGTATCCTCCGGCTTCGTTCGCCGGTTTGACCACGAGCTTCTCCATGTTTTTTAAGACATAGTCGCGCTCTTTTTCGTTCCAGCACAAATAGGTCGGCACGTTGGACAGTACGGGCTCTTCGCCCAAGTAAAAGCGAATCATCTCGGGCACGAATTTATAAATCACCTTGTCGTCGGCGATGCCTGTTCCGGGCGCGTTGGCCAACGCGACATTCCCCGCGCGATAAACACCCATGAGGCCTGGCACTCCCAGAGCGGAATCCGCGCGGAACACGGTGGGGTCTAGAAACACGTCGTCGATTCTTCGGTATATCACGTCCACGCGTTGAAATCCGCGCGTCGTGCGCATGAACACCGATCCGTCCTGCACCGCCAAATCGCGTCCCTCCACGAGCTCCACACCCATGCGCTGGGCTAGGAATGCATGTTCAAAATAGGCGGAGTTAAAAATTCCGGGGCTCAAGACAACGATCACGGGCTCTTCGGCGCGCTGAGGCGCTATGAAGCGCAAAGTTTCCAGCAAATGCTGCGGATAATTTTCCACCGGCTCTATCGCGTATTGCCGGAACAATTCGGGAAAGGCTTTTTTTACCACGTCGCGGTTTTCAATGACGTAAGAAACCCCCGAGGGACAGCGCAAATTGTCCTCTAGAACAAAAAAGTTGCCGTCCTTGTCGCGCACGAGGTCCGTGCCCGTGATATGGCACCAGATCTTATGCGGAGGAATAAGCCCCATGCATTCCTTGAGAAAATTCTTTCCCGACGCGATCAGCTCGGCAGGAATAATTTTTTCGCGAAGGATGCGCTGATCGTGATAGACGTCCTGTAGAAAACGATTCAACGCGCGTATGCGTTGTTTGAGTCCTCGCTCCAGCATCAACCACTCGGTTTGATCCACGAGGCGCGGGACCAAGTCGAAAGGGAAAATCCGGTCTATCGCGCCTCCTTTGTCCGTGTCGACCGTAAAGGTGACTCCGGTATTCAAGAAGGTTTGCTCGGCGGATTCCTGCCGTTTTTTCAATTCTCCGCGTGGCAACCGGTCCAAAACGTCAACGAGAGGCTTGGCTAATTCCCGGGGTTTGCCATCACCCGCGAATAGCTCATCGTAAAAGCCCTGTGTTTTGTATTGTGAGAAGTTCATGAGTTGGCAGAAAAACCCGCAACGTGTTGAGCAGGAGGTGTGCCAATCCCCGCGAGAGGGAAATGGCATAAAATTAGGGTAAACCTGCCTCCGAAGTGGTCAGCGTGCCGTGGTTTGGGCAGAAAAATACTTCCCTGTCCCTTGACAAATCGTAAATTATTGGCTATACTATGCTTAGCTAAAAGGTGCTGCATGATTTCATGGTCTAGACTGCATAAGGTTTGTGCTTTTACTCTGACGGCTGCTCTTTGTCTTGAGCCTCTGTCTTTGTTCGCTCAGGTTTCTTCCCATCCGTCGCATTTGGCGCCGAAAAGCGGGTTGCCTATCATCAAGACGTCGGAAGCGCAGGCTATAAAAAATGCGGCACAAACTGCTGCGGGCACCATGCTGCATTATTATGAACAGATAGCGCGGGTACTTAGTACGGCTATTGAGCAGTCTCAGGTGGATGCTTCGGACGAAGACATAAATATTACTTGCGACCAAATGCTGCGGGCCATCGCGCGCATCGAAAAACTTTTTGATCGTTTGCGGCGCATTCGCAATCCCAGCTTTTCTTCCGATCCATACTATCCCGTGGAAAACGCAACCCACAGAGCGCAATTGGAATCCGTGCCAGAGGAGGATGTCGCGCAAAGCGCGAGAACTCAGTGTCAGGTGATTCGACTGGTTGCTTCGCATTTCAGAGTGCCTTTGCAACGCGTGCTGGAGATGGAAGAGGCATTGCGCCGCATTAGAAATGCGACGGACATGACGCTGGATCAGAAAAGGGAAAAACTCGGCAAGGATTTTAAGGAATTGGTAGATGCCCTCGATTATCGCTGCCAGCGCGCGACACCCGTATTAGCCAGCATGCGGGCCGAACAAAGGGGCAAAGGCGTGTTGCTTACTTTTGCGGCGGTGAAAGAAGGCGACCCGGACGTGAAAGTGATGTTGCAGCCCAAAGCGTTGTACAAACCTCTGCGCAAGAATTTAACCGATGAAGAAAAAATGATATTGCGTTTGTATAGAAATTTGGACGCGATCAATTTGGGGATGTATGCCTCGTCCCTGGCCAAGACGCAGGCCAAACGTCAACGCGAAGAGTTGGAAACACGCAGAGACAAAGATGGTGAAAAAGGTTTGGAAGACGATATTGCGCAGTGGGCGCAGGCAGAAGCGCTTTGGGAGACGGAGATTCAGGACTATCACGCGCAATTGCGTAAAGCTCGAGAGAGTTTTCCCGCCGAGAGCGTGGTGGACAGCGAATTTCGCAAACAGGCGCGTACGTTTTTGGATGAGGCAATAGCATTGATAGAAGAGAATCGCCGCAGCGTGGCGGATACGAAAGTCGCTGCGGCGAAGCGGCGCGTGTGGCTGGAATTCCACACTTTATTTGGGGAGCGCTTGAGTGCAATCCCCAGGGTTGTCGCCGAGGAATTATTGGCGAAGGGCAAGTTCGGCAAGGAAATGCGGACCATCACGTACGAGGGTTTTGGCATGCGCGTTGCCCCGGATGGAACGACGACCATACCGCGGCGTCATTACCGGGAAGATTTTCTGCAATGGGAAAAAGATAAATTCAAGGATTTGTCCACGGCCTATAGGCAGAATATTCATATTCAAGAGGGCGAGTGGAACGAGCTTCAGAAAATGATACAGGCCATGCGGGATATCGTGGACTTGAAATCACAATTGGCGGACGCGGGGGACAAGCTGACGACGCCGCAGAAAAACACCATGGCGCATCTTATGGTGCTGATGATTGTGGATATCAACCCCTCGGCGTTTCAAAAAATCATACGCGCGCAGGCAAAACAACTGGAACAGGCTGCCAAATCCGTTTTGGCCGAGCTGGGTATCAAGGGAAAAAAGCGCGCGGCATTTCTCAGGGCCATCGTGAAACAATTCAGAGAAGTGCAGAATGAATTGGCGTCTTCGGAAGATTTGCTTTTGCATCGCGATCAGCGCATGGCCAAGATAGCGGAGTTTGAAAAGCGATGGGAAGTCCTGTTGCAGGAGGAAATGCGCGCGCAGTCCATTTCGATTGACTCGGAGGCCATGGGAAAAATTTTGGAACGATGGCGGCAAGTCCGCCAGGATCACGTGCTCACCGACATGAGCGTGTTGATCCTGCGTTTGGACCCCAAGGGCAAAATCAAAGACCCGAACAAAAAACATGCGTTGCTGAATTTGCACATGGCCGCAAAACTTTTATCCGCAGGCCGCATAGACCGCAACGTGATAGATTTTTTAGAAACGGCACAATCCTATCTGCTGCGACGATTGGAAGTCACCAAGAGCATTCGCCGCGCCGTTTCCGCGCATGCGGTCTCGTTGAGGGTCAAGTCCGATATCATCCGGGATAGGGACGAGGCTGTTCGCAAGGGCGTGGATGCGATCGAACGCGCGTTGCGTGAAACACAAGATGTCACCCAAGCCCATCGCCTGGCTCACGCGCTTCTCAACGGTCCATTCACCGAGAAGTTTAATGAACCCGGCATGTTTCGCGCGCGGGATCGGCTGAAAGCGTTGGTGGAATTAATTCCGCAGCTGGCGCCATTGCAAGAAGCCCTTCGGCAGAGCAAGGGCAAGCTGCCCGAGATTGAGCGGTTGGAAAATGAAAATGCGAAGCTTCAGAGTGCGATCCAGGCATTGCAAACACAAATGCAAGAGTTGCAAGAAGTCTTGAGCATGAAGGAAAGATTTAGAATGAGTTTTTTGAAGTTGAAGTTTGAGGTAAAAAGAGAAACCCAACAAATGGAAGCGAGGGCTATCCGAGAAAATGACCTAAACGCCAAGCTGCTTTTGGGAGCCATTCGCGTTGCCCTATCCTTGGATCAATACTATCCTAATAACGCCAAGAAAATGTTGGCCTCAGCCACAAACTGGGAAGGTCTTGCCAAGAGAATCGTTCAATTTATGGATGATGATACGATGACTAAACGCCAAAAAGGCTGGCAAGACGAATTGTATCGCGGGCTCCAGAAAATGCGCGATGCGTTGGTGGATGTGGCGAAGGATGCGAATACCAATGCCAATGTTCTTTCAGACACAAAGTCCGCCCAGGAAGCTGTGAGCCAAAAGGCTATCCTGGCTAGTCAAATTCGCGAACAGAAGTTGTTGTTCACCGCCGCAGGGAGGCAGATACGGGCTCTGCGCCACCAATTGGAAACAGCACAGAGGGTTTGGGACGCGACAGTTCAATCCAAGGTTTTCTCTAATCTGGAAGATATACGCCAAGACATACTGCACAAATACGAGAAAGTTCTTCCCCCCAAACCGGACGTAAACCGCGAGAAAGTCGCCTCAGAAATCCTTGCGCGTGCGGCTTAATTAAGGTTTAGTGATGTGTTCCCTTAATTACCCTAGAATCCCAGGATGGTAAAAAAGTCATCTACTACTATGGCCGTTGACCCCATCTGCGGCATGACGGTGAACGAATCGTCCCTGCATCATGCGGATCGTGACGGGCAAGCATTCTATTTTTGTGGCGACCATTGCCTGCAGAAGTTTCTGTCAATTCCCTCCACCTCGAAGCATGCAGAGAAGCGTCAAGACAATGCCGCTTACATGTGTCCGATGCACCCCGAAGTGCGCTCCGAACTATCCGGAGATTGCCCAAAGTGCGGCATGGCGCTGGAAGCGACGGCGGTGAGGGCAGGGACGGATGAGGAAGACAACGCCGATCTCCGCGACATGACAAAGCGTTTTTGGGTCGGCGCCGCGCTGACATTGCCGGTGTTTGTCCTGGCAATGGATAACATGATCCCAGTGGATAGCCACGTCTCACGCTGGTTGCAATTTGCGCTCACCACACCCGTGGTCTTGTGGGCAGGATGGCCTTTTTTTCTTCGTGGATGGCGCTCTATCACGACTGGCCACTGGAACATGTTCACGCTGATCGCCATCGGCGTGGGTGCAGCATTCACCTTTAGCGCTGCGGCAGTGATGCGAGGCGAGGGCAAGATGGACGTCTATTTTGAGTCCGCAGCAGCGATTGTTGTGCTGGTACTTCTTGGGCAAGTACTCGAACTCCGTGCCCGCAGCCGCACGGGCAGCGCCATTAAGGCGTTGCTAAATCTCGTGCCGCCCATCGCGCGAATCGTCGCATTGGGTGGTGATCGTGAAGTCCCTCTCGACGAAGTGAAAGTCGGCGACTCGTTGCGCGTGGTTCCAGGCGATAAGGTTCCCGTCGATGGATCGGTCATCGAAGGTCACTCCAGCGTGGAAGAGTCCATGGTTACCGGCGAAGCATTCCCGGTGGAAAAGATAGTGGGCGACAAAGTGACGGGAGGCACCGTCAATGGCCGCGGCAGTTTTGTTATGCGTGCCGACCGGGTTGGTAGCGACACGTTGCTCGGACAGATCGTGAACATGGTTGCCGAAGCCCAGCGCAGCCGCGCGCCGATTCAAGGTCTCGCCGACAAGATCTCGGGAATATTCGTGCCGGCGGTGCTGGCTGTTTCCGCGCTAACCTTCATTCTCTGGATGTGGCTTGGGCCGGAGCCAAAGCTTTCGCATGCCATTGTCAATGCTATCGCGGTCCTCATCATCGCCTGTCCATGCGCGCTTGGCTTGGCTACGCCTATGTCCATCATGGTCGGCGTCGGACGAGGTGCGCAGGAAGGCGTACTCGTGAAAAACGCCGAGGCGCTCGAACGCTTGGAAAAAGTCACGACGCTTGTGGTGGACAAGACGGGCACTCTCACGGAGGGAAAACCCAAGCTCATGGATGTTTTGCCCATCGGTGGTTTCGACGCGAAGGAGCTCTTGCGTCTCGCCGCCTCTCTGGAGCAAAACAGCGAACACCCGCTCGCTGCAGCGATTGTTCAGGGTGCGAAGGAACGAGGACTTGTTTTTGAGGCCGCGAATTTTTTTCGCTCGGTGACGGCTGGCGGTGTTCTTGGCACTGTTGCGGAGCATGCAGTGATGATTGGCAAATCAGATTTCTTAAAGAGCCAAAATATCACTGGCTTGGAGCCGCTTGAAGTTTTTGCCGTGAAATTTCAAGAAGAGGGAAAGACCGCGATGTTTGTTGCCATCGATGGCAAAGCAACCGGAATAATTACCGTCGCCGACCCGATCAAATCCACGACACCCCAAGCGATACGTGAACTCCACTCGCTCGGTTTAGAGCTCGTTATGCTTACGGGCGACAATCGCCGCACCGCCCTCGCGGTGGCTGGGAAACTTGGTCTTGATGCGGTGGAAGCGGAGGTCGATCCCGCGGGAAAAGTTGCCCAGATTAAGAATCTACGCGCGGAGGGCAAACACGTTGCGATGGCCGGCGACGGCATCAACGACGCGCCCGCGCTCAGCGAAGCCGAAGTCGGCATTGCGATGGGGACCGGCGCCGACGTGGCTATGCAAAGCGCGGGCGTCACGCTCGTGCGAGGCGATCTGCGCGGTATAGCCAAGGCCATTCGCCTCAGTCGCGCCACGATGCGAAATATCCGGCAGAATCTGTTCTTTGCTTTTATCTACAACGCGCTGGGCATTCCGGTGGCGGCGGGATTGCTGTACCCGTTCTTCGGGTTGCTGCTCAGTCCAATGATTGCAGGCGCTGCGATGAGCCTGAGTTCCGTCTCGGTCATCAGCAATGCCTTGCGGCTGCGGAATGCGAGACTATTTCCGTAACTCAGTGCTATGATGACAACGACACTGCCAATTCTGATTGGCAGTGTCGCGAGGACTACTTGGCAAATCAAGATCAACAGGAGGCAAGAGAATGCGCCGAATAATAGCTGGTCTTGGGTGTTTGGTTTTGCTCACTTTTCCGGAAATGGGTTCACCCTCTCCTAATGCGCCTACTTTATCCGCCGATCACGAATTTACCGAGTCCGGGCGCATGGCGGCCAAGGACTTGGATCAGGGCTCTGGCGGCGATCGCCAGTATTTGGGGCGCGCATGGTATGGGGGAGATACGCTCAACAGCCATTTTGGGCGGGGATGGTCCGATATCAATATCGTTCGGATTACTATGACAAGCCCTGACACGCTCGTGATCTGGCGCGGCGGTGTGGGTTGGCGCGTTGCATGGCGGGATGGGGATTTTTTTCTGACCGATAATGGCGAGCGCATAGAGCGCGTGAAATCGGGTTGGCAGCTCGTCGGAGAGCATGAGGAGGCGATGGAATTTGACAAGGTTGGCCGGCTGTTGAAGGAAAAAGTTTCTGCTGGGCCGCTGGCCCTTTACGAATACAACGCGCAAGGGTCCTTGAGTGCGGTCATACTCCCGGGCAAAAATGAATTGCGATATTTTTATACAAAAGACGGCAAGAAAGTGGAGCGCGTGGAAGGGCCGAATGGTATTGCCACGCGCTATCGTTACGATGATGCGGGCCGACTCACGGAGGCCGTCAATCAACGTGGCATCACGACCAACTACAGCTACGATAAAAGCGGCGGTTTGATCTCGGCCAAAGACTCGTTGGGCAAGACTGCAGATTTAACGGGTCTTGCTGCCGCGCAGACCTTATCCAAAGGCGCAAGCACTCCGGCGCCTCCCCCCAAGTCCGGCGCGCGGGAGGGAGTCGAGCAGGCCGTGAATTCCAGGCTGATGGGGGTTGCGGCCCGCCAGGCGGCTGCGATTGGGTTGCGAGTTGCTTCACGCGTGATTTCCGGGGTGGATACCGCCACGGATATTGCGCAAATTGCCCAGGCCGGTTACGAAGGCTATCGCCTGAATCAAGCCATCGATGAGCGAAACCTGGCGGATCATCAATCCCGGGAGATGATAGAAAATATTCGCAGCCGGTTGACTGCCGATGCAAATCGCCGCAGGCTTTTGAACGCGCCGGGAGGCAGGGTTTGGAATCCGAATGACCCCGAGGACATGACAAGCATGTTGGAGCAGGTGAACGACAATTTGACGGAAAATCGTCCCGCCTTCGACGGAATACTGGAGACATCCGAAGAGGCGAACGATGCTCGGCTTGCCGCCGCGCGCGAGGCGATCCGTCAATGTTCGCTGGAATACGAGAACGCCCTTCGGCTGTTTGCCATGATTGAGGAGGTCGAAAGGCAAATTCGATCGCATGGGTCAGCGTGGGTGCAACAGAAAATCTTGGCCGATAACACGATGAAAGGGTTCGTGACGTCGCTCATCGGCGCAAAGGACGCGCTGAGTATAGCGAAAGAATTGCGAGGGGATCTCGATGCTGCGGACAAGCAACTCACGGGCTTGCAAATCGCCGCAGTCGCGGCGTCAGGCATAGCGCAACAGGCAGCCCAATGCCGTCAAAAAGTATGCGGCTACGCCGACCAATCCGCCAAAGTTTCGGTGGAGCAGGCGGACAAATGGCGCGAGGAGGCGACAGGGTTGGTTGGCGCGGCGCGGGGCGCTTTGGAAAATCTTGTCGGACAATTGAATCGCGTTCACATTGACACGGATAGTCTATTGGTGGACGCCAAGCGCCTCGTTGGAAAGAATGGCGATGTTGCCATCGTGCGTGGTGGTACTCTCGCGCCGGCCCGATTGGTGGCGGAGAGCGCGCGGCAAGCCGCCAGCAAAACACGTAGAGACATAAGCAGACTGGAAAGCGACGAATTTGAGTGGCAAACCCAGATTAAAAACATTCGGGAGCGCGTGCTTTCGGTCCTGCAACCGCATTTGTGGTGCAGTGAGACCATGCCCATCATGGCAAAGATGGGGCATAGGATGTTTTTTGATCGTGTGCAAGCGCCGCGGCTATATGAGGAAGATCCCACGGAAGAGAAACGGCAAGATGCTTTTTGGAACGGAGCC
>CAZOWS010000169.1:0-7242 GCA_964583365.1 uncultured Actinomycetota bacterium | reverse complement strand
AAGCCGCGAAGCGGATTCTAAATCTTCTGAAGATTTTCGGTGAATGCTGGCAGTTTTAGTTGGCTAAATTGATCCATGAGTTTTTGCATCGGAGTCTCCTTGTTTTTCTTCCTGATCGAAGAGTAGCGCGTCATAACTTTTAAGGTTGGGTGTTGGTCCGGGGATACACAGGCGAGGATCGCTCAAGCGGAATGGGGGCGGTTGTTTTTGCTCACTCCCTGACAAATCCAGCAGACGTTCGATATGGATGGCGCCTACGATGCCCTTGGCGAGGGCCTGGCCGATAGTAGTCTCAACGGCCTGGGCGCCATAAACGGTAATGAGGATCATGAGGTGATTAAGTTCAGAACGGATGGAGTTGGTTTGAGCCGGGATCATCTGCAGATAGCTGGTGGCGTGGGGCCCGAGGCTTTTGACGGCGTTGATATCACCATCTGGTAGAGCCCCCGGCTTGATATCTCGAAGTCCATTCTCGTGGTCTTTATTAACGATGGACTGTCCTTTGGCCCAACAACGAGGATGGCCCGTGATGCGTTTAGAACGGTAAAAGACGTTGAGGGATTTATCATCGGCCCGCACTGTTAAAATTCTTCCGCTCAGGCGCCATGGCACAGAGTACTCATTGCCATCGAAGCAGATGCGGAACTGATGGGAGACCTTCAGGCTTTTGATCTCATCGGTGTCGAAAGGCTCGCGCACGGGCCTGGAATGCTGTTTTTCCTGATCGAACATCAGTTGTGGGACTTTCCTTGTGGTGGCATGAGTGCGCTTGTTGGCAAATTCATTTTGCCAGGCGGTTGCCTGTTGATTGACGTCATCCATATCCACAAAAGAACGACCAGGCCAGAAGTTGTGGCGGATGTAGCGCACACCGTCTTCCACATGGCCTTTTTCGTTACCAGAGGCAGGATTGCAGGCAATAGGCTTGAAGCCGTGGTAGCCGGCATAGTGGAAGAAAGGAGGATGGAATCGGACGAGTTTTTTCTTTCTTTCAGCAACTGCGGTTGCCAAATTGTCGTACCAAATCTCCTGGGGAATTGCGCCGAAGAAACTAAAGGCCTGTTCATGACATCGGATGAAGCTTTGGAAGTTGGCCGAGCGGGTAAATCGCAGATAAAGCATGCGAGACCAGCACAAGACCATGACAAAGCAGAAGAGTTTACGGCCAAGACCAAAGACATCTGGAAATTCACCCCAATCGACCTGGGCGGCTTGCCCTGGAAGAAATTCCAAGGATAGATAAGCTGGTGGCTGCGACCCAGGCCTACGAGCCCGCAAATGGTCTTTGAGGATAGTAAGCCCACCCTGGTAACCTGCCGCTCTAAGTTTTTGCAAGATATTGACCGCCGAGCGAGATATGTCAGCGCGCAAGAGTTGTTCGATAAGGGGAAAGTACGGATCCAGGATAGAGACAGATTTTTTGTCATCGGTCCTATCGGTTTGAACCTGCTTTCGCCCGATGACACTGGCTACTGTCCGGCGATTAACTCCCGTTTTAAAAGCAATGGTTCGTTGGCTGAGCTTCTCGCCAAAATGCAATTGCAAGATATTGGCTTGGGTTGCCGGGTCAAGCATGGGGGCGTTCCTTGGACTGCGAGGTTACCATGCGAAGGATATCTCCGATGATGGTTGGGACGGCACAGGCAGCCCGTTGTGTGGTTTTTTTGCCTTGCTTGTCTTGAGGTGAAGCACAGCCCAGATTCTTCACCCACCAATAGGGCCTGCGATAATCAATAAGCCCTACCTCGATGAGCGCCCCACGCGCTAGGCAAAGATCTCTATCCGATAGGCGCAGGATGCTTTGGATGGTGAGATCGGCATAGTAGCTTCTGCCGTGGGCATCGCCCACGACGACCAGGAACAAATACAGAGCCAGGGCTTGGTGGGCGAGCCTTTGGAAGAAGCCACCATGCAGCAACTGATGATCCACGATCGAATAGCTTTTAGCCCATCTCATGACGGGCGCAACTATCTCATGCCTGGTGGAATCGAACCTATCTGTGCTTGCATCTCAGGTGGGGTGCATTAGACTCCCGTCAACCCACAGCTCGCCTCCAGCCTGCCTTAGACGACACATCTGCACTTGTATCTCACCTATGGGTGGGATCAGCCGTAGGTGTAAACGCACTGATTGCATAAGGGTTTGCGGGCGTATCTGTACTTGCATCTCACGACCCTTTGTATCCCGCCATACCTTCTGAGCACCGGGATGGGCTTGCCTCCAAGCCTTGGTATACCCAGAGCGGCCCCGAAAGTAATCAGGGTTTTTGTCGCGCCACTTCTCATCCTGTATGCTTTTGCGCTTCTTTCGGCACGCAATTACCCCGCAGGTTTTCTGCCGGGATACAACTCTGGCATGCGGAAGAAAGAATCGACCGCAAACAACACAGCAACTTTGATTTTTCATGTTTTTTCACCAAGATATTCTCTGTAAATTCTTTCAGACAAGGAAAACCGCATCTGACGGGAGCATATCAATGAAGCGCCAGCCGATACCGATGGCTCGATACACCTGGCAGCCAGAATCGCGCCAAATAAAATTACACTTTGAATATTTTGCGGAAAGACAAGAAGGTGAGAATAACAATTAACCAAATCCCCTGCACAAGGCAGGAATAAAAACCAAGAATAAAACCGCTGATAAGCTGAAGGGAATTAAAGGGAATTAAACTGGTACTGGTACACCGACCAACCGCCCGTATTGGTACACTTTCAAAACGGCGTCACCACTCACGGACCCATTTTTGAAGCCTTGCAACGCGAGGCAGACCACGATCTGGTTTTACAATTGAAAATGGCTGTTGCCGCGAGAAAATTTCAGGATGTTGTGCGCGCGATGAAACAGATGATGGAAGAGCCTCAATCCACGATTAGAAATGTCTATCTAGAAGCATTGCCTGATATTTTAGCACCCCAAAAAGTATCAAAAGAGGACAGCGATTCTTGGGAAACAGATTGGAATGGCTATCCTCTCCTGATGTATTTTTATTTCTCCGAGCGGCTATCTAGGGTCGATGCCTCACGAGAAAAAATGCATAAGCGATACGGAGAAATCTTTGACCAAATGACAGTTCCACATAGTACGGAAGCTGTTGCCTATGCGGCGAGCATAGATGTGGCCAAAGAAATGTATTCCGATGTTTCCAACAGTAAAGATTCTGATTCCATACGTTCCATGGTGTTGCAAGAACTTATTTTTTCTTCTGCAGTCGTTAAAGAGGGATATAAATTTTCTGCTTTATCCCTAGCGACATCACTGGGTAAGACGGGAGAAGCAATTCGGGCAGTTCTAGATGGTCTTGTTGCGGGTGGATATGTGGCACAGGAAGGCCCCGACACTTTTAAGACAACATTGGCGAATTGTTTTTGTGCCACGGCGATGGTTCAAGCCTATGCGGGGCGATTGCTTGCCAAGTTGAATGGCGATCCCGAGGAGATTGTCGATCCATTAAACAAGCTTCGATATATTTTGAATCCGAAGGTCCTGGACCGCGCCCTCGAACTGTTTTTTGCAAGCTATTCGGACTCGAATGCTCGGCGAAATATCCGACACGTCGCGCAAAGTGTTATCCATCAAAATAGTTGGGGACTCGCCAATGGAGCGGCGCTCACACCGATCATCCAAAAACACTATCCCGCAATCAAGGCATATCTTAAAACAGCTATTCAAAAAGATAAATTGTGGGCTGCTGAAAGAGATTACGAGATGCAGCATATTCTTGCTGTGTTGGGGCGTGGGCAGTACATGGACGATGAGTTGGCGAAGCACTTTTTTGATTCCATGGTTGATGCGGATGAGGAACTACGAATAGTTCTCTTGATGCGTCGGGCGCTTAAGGAATGCGGAAAGCTCGTTGAAGGCCCAACCGCTTTGGAACAAAGAATTTCTGCGTTGCTTGGTCGCGATGATGCCTCTGTTCTTTTTTCATCGTCTGTACTCGGGGATATAAAGGAATTACATGCGCTGATCGAGCAATTTTCTCGAGCAGCGGATAGAAATCTTAAGTATCGAACGCAGATTGAGGCAGTTGTGATGGCTCTTTGTGACGCTTATTTTTCTACCAAAATCAGCGAGAGCAGGGATTTACTGGAAACGCTTCTTTCTGAGTTGTCGAACGTAGCGAAAAAGCAACACAAGCATTACCAGAGCATGGGCGGAGCCATGTATCGCACGATAACTTGGGAACGATTTCAGAGTTCTTATGGTTTTTTAAAAATATTGCGTGACCGAATGTTGGAGAAGGCCGCCGAGCGTCAGAGAGCCAATGGGCTGTTGGAACCCATTGAAGGACTTATGCGCGAGCAAGGCGATCTCCCACCTGTTGTACGAACAGCGGTTGTTGCGGCAAGGAGTTTTTCAGAGAAGTATCGGGACGCCATGGACGTAAATTCCGCTTTAAATATTTTGCGCGAAGAATATCCGATGGAAGGCGTAAATCTGGAAGTCAAAATCATACCGAGCATGCTTGCCGGCGTTGCACACGGCATGACAGATAATATTGGGCCAAAACATTATCAGCTCAACTTGGTGAATGCGTTCGACCGTCATCTCCAGTATCTATTGTTTCACGAATACATGCATGTGTGGCTAGTGGAAAATGGATTGAATGTTTCTTGGAATATTGGCCGCGACGAGGGGGTTGGGCGCTATGTTTCTAACCTATCTAATCTCGTGAACGACTACATCATCGAAAAAGAAAATCACCGGAGGTTTGGCAGCAGCTACGCAGACATAACGCAGCAATTGAGAGACACGGATTTGACGGGGCAATTAAAAGGGTTGGGTATCGGCGTGTCTAGTCTGGATATTCTCATGCTGGCATTAACCGCGAAGGTAACCACGCAATTTTATCCCGAATTACGCGATTCTGTTTCCGCGAATGTTATCGGGACTGGCATCAAGTGGGATGGGTTAGACGATCTGTTGGATATTCTCAGGCTACTGAGCTGCCGGACACTACCGGACGATTATAGGGACGCTGTCCTTTCCGTGCATAGACTTTTGACGCGTGATGATGCGAGAGCTAGCGCGGGATCCGTGAAGGTAGATAGCGAAAAGGTGAAAATCTTTACTCGAGGAGTTGAAAACGAAATGGCGCCCATTTTATCGGCCGTCAGGAACATGGACCGTCACGGGCTATCCGTTTCGCCAACCAGACAGGAATTGAGAAAACAAATTGGAGCATATCCTGGTCTACATTCGGCGCTGTAGGAGTTGTTGCCGCCTCGGCAACATTCCTCGTGGCTAACTCCTCATGCGAATAGCAGATAAGAATTGGCGCGGGTTTAGGATGGTGACATCCAGCCATTTTTTGAGGTGCAACAGGTGAGGGTCCCCCGTAATAATGAATTGGGCCCCGGAAATTTTTGCGCAAGCAAGAACCTTATCATCATCCGGGTCGGCGTGTACTACCGGATCTATGGATTTATCTGGATGCAGTTGGGAGAAATCTATGACGGTTCCCAATATTTCCTCACAGGATGTTTTGCGTTCCCGAATCTTGGGGAGAAATTTCGGTCGGCTCAATACCTGTTGAAGTTCTAATAACATGGAGGGCGTGACGCAGGATACAACAACGCCATCTTCGATCAAGGTTAGTATGTTGTGGGGAGTGCCATGCCATAAAAAAGCCGAGATAAAGACATTCGTGTCGACCACCACTTTCATTTATGCTTTTTTTCTCGTCGATAGGCAAAAATTTCTTTGTTGATTTCTTGCATGGACATGGGTTTTTCTTTGCTTCGGCGGGCTATTTCCGATGGTCTGGAAGGATTGATTTTTTTTAATATAAGCGTGTTTCCCTCCGCAAACCACACGATCTTGTCCGAAGGCTTGAACATCCCCCGCAAAATCTTCAGGATGACAAGCTCTCCCTGTTGAGTGATCTTAATAGTCTGCATATTATTACCCCCCTTATAGAATCAGGTTATCACATCGTGGTGGGACTTAAAATAGGGTTCATGCTCGTTCACATGCCCGGCTTTCCTTTTGACAATTCGTGGCAAACGCGCTAGCCTTATCGGTTTAATAACAATCCGGAAGGTCACTCCCATAGGCTATGAGTTCCAGGTCCAAAGCTATAGATTTCGACGCAATCAAGACCTACCCCCTGCGTGAGCGGGAGAATAAGGTCAAAAAAGAAGAATTCGCCAAGGTTTCGCGGCCGCAATCTTCTTTCGACGATTTTCTGGAGTCCTTGCCTGATTTGTTGGCAGCTAAGGATTTTCGGGCGCTCGTGGGGGCGATTTTGAACGCGCGCCGAAATAAAAAGCCCGTGATCGTCGCGCTGGGCGGCCATGTGATCAAGTGCGGCCTTGCGCCCGTATTGAACGACTTGATCAAGCGCGGCGTGATCACGCATTTGGCGATGAACGGTTCCGCGAGCATACACGATTTTGAAATCGCGTTGATAGGGCAGACGTCGGAAGAAGTGGCGCGTAGCATCAAGGACGGGACTTTCGGCATGGCAGAGGAAACCGGTCGCATGATGAATGAGGCGATGCGCGCGGGCGTCAAGCAGGGCGTGGGCGCAGGCCAGGCCATCGCGCAAACAATTTTGCGCGGGGACTTTCCGCACAGGGATTTGTCGGTTCAATGCCAGGCGCTCGAACATGGCGTCTCGACGAGCGTGCATATCGCGATAGGAACGGACATCATTCACCAGCATCCTGCGGCGGACGGCGCGGTGCTGGGCGAGGCCACGTTCAAGGATTTTCAATTGTTGTGCCAGAAGGTTTGCGACATGGATGGGGGCGGCGTATTCCTGAATATCGGCTCGGCCGTGATGATTCCGGAAGTGTTCTTGAAGGCGGTTTCCATCGCGAGGAATCTCGGCTTCGCGCTTAAAAATTTTGTGACAGCAAACATGGATATGGTAGCGCATTACCGGCCGAGGGAAAATATCATCACGCGCCCGCATATCAACGGGAGCAAGGGAATTAGCCTGATCGGGCATCATGAAATCATGGTGCCGTTGTTGGCGCGCTCTATCATCGAACACTTGGATTGAGGACAATGAAAAAAATTCCAGCCAAAAGATTGAGTCGCATTCTTGCGGGTTTCTCCAAGGCAAAAATTCTTGTGCTCGGGGACGTCATGTTGGATCAATATATTTGGGGTCAAGTGAGTCGTATTTCACCCGAGGCGCCGGTGCCCGTGGTCAACGTGGTGAGAGAATCCTTTATGCCCGGCGGCGCGGCCAACGTGGTAAACAACGTGCGTGCGCTTGGCGCATCGGTGAT
>CAZOWS010000168.1:0-3147 GCA_964583365.1 uncultured Actinomycetota bacterium | reverse complement strand
GTTGGACAGATTTTGTTGGGCAAGTTTTTCCATGCTCGCGCGAAAAGCAGAGGGATTGCGCGTTTGAGTCAAAGCGAAGTGATCCGCTTGGCGTTCGCAAAAGCGCGAATATCCGTTGGCAATCGGCATCGCCAGAAAAGCTAGCAAGGTCAGCGAAAAACCCACCACCGGCAAAACAGCTATCTGGCCCATTCCGCCGCACCCGTGCAAGACCTGTCCCACCAGCCACAATCCAAAAAATGTCATCACCGTGGACCCCGCCACCTGTTTGACAATATGGCGATGCACGTAATGCCCCATCTCGTGCGCGAGAATCACCTCAATTTCGTCCGGCGTGAAAGACGCCAAAAGAGTGTCCCCCAAGAGGATTCGCTTGGTGCTGCCCAAACCCGTAAAAAGCGCGTTGGCTTTTTTGGTCTTGCGGCTCATGTCGAATTGATACACGCCCACGATTTTTGCTTTCACGTTGGCCGCGAGCGCAAGCAAACTCTGTTTCAAATTTTCGTCCGCCAATGGCACGACTTTATAAAACAGCGGCAAGATAAGAATCGGAAAAAGATGGGACATCAAAATGCCGAAAATAAGCCAAAAGCATCCGGCCCAAATCCACCAATGTTGTCCTGTCGTTCGCAAAAGAAAAATGAGTACCAGCGCGAACAAATTCAGCACAAACAACTTCAGCGTAAAACCCTTCGCTTGATCCTTTATCCATGCCCCGATGGTCTGCCCAGACAATTTGAAACGATGCTCTAATCGAAATCCCCCCACAAAATCTAAAGGCAAAAACAGCAGCGAGTAACCGGCAACGCATAGAGTCGTGAACACAATTGTCGCAAGTAAATCTTTTCCAACCAGTGGTTCTAAATAGGTCGCCAGAATTCTAGAAGGACCGCAAAGAGAAAAAATTCCGACAACAAGGAAGGAAAAGAAAGTCTCAAGGAAAAAAAATCGTACACGAATCTTTTCGTATTGCTTGGAAAGCTCAGACCGACTCGGAGATTCTGCTGGTTCCGTCATGAGATTGATCCATCCTGAGCAACGCGAAGGATCTTGATTGCTGAACTAGATCCTTCGTAGCTAAAGCTCCTCAGGATGACATTAGGCGTCGTCAATAAATACCATTTACATGTCACACCGACGTAGGGGCGGTGGATTCCCGATAAAGGCGCTCGGGAATGACGGGGTTGCGTATTATCGTCATTCCCGCATGCATTAAGCGGGAATCCATAGTTGACTATGTTATTTATTGACGACGTCTTACCCCAATGATGACCCATTATCTTAGTTTTGCCGTATGCCCAAAAGATGCGCAATTCTTTCCAGATCGGCATTGGAATAATATTCTATTTGAATACGCCCGCCTTTTACGCCGGAGGAAATTCGCACCCTTGTCCCCATAACTCTCTGTAATTCGTCCTCTAGAAATTGCTGATGCGGATCCGATGAAAGCTGTTTCACGTTTCTTTTCGCGATGAAAACCTTTACCTCTTGCCCCTCTTTAGACAATTGTTCCGCCTGACGTACGGAAAGTCCTTCCTTTATGATGCGCTCGCAAAGGTCTTCTTGTTTTCTCTTGTCAGTCATACCCAAAAGCACCTTGGCATGACCGGCCGTCAGCTGATTGCTCAGTAGTTTATTCAATATTTTTTCCGGTAAAGACAGTAATCGCAATGCATTAGCTACTGAACTTCTGTCTTTTCCAACAGCCTTCGCTATACTTTCCTGCGTTAAATGAAACTCCTCTTGAAGCTTCTGATAGGCCCTGGCCTCTTCAATTGGATTCAAATCCTCGCGCTGCAGGTTTTCTATCAAAGCCAATTGCAAGGATTCCCCAGCAGGAGCATTCTTTATTAATGCTGGTATCTTATTTAACCCCAAAGCTTTAGCTGCACGATATCGCCTTTCACCCGCTATTATTTCGTATCTGTCTCCAATCTGCCGAACCAGGATGGGCTGAAGAATACCTCTGTCCTTGATGGAATCCATAAGCTCACGCAGCTTTTCCTGTCCAAACTCTTTGCGAGGCTGCCCAGGATTGGGTTGAATCTTGTCTATTTGAATTTCAAGTGTGTTTTGTGTCACAGTTGGTATGGACGATGATCTTGAAATATCTGGTATCAAAGCCGATAGGCCCCGACCAAGAGCTTGTTTGATTGGCATAGTATTGTCTCCTAATTTTGACCCTGGAGAAGCTCTTCCCCAAACTGCAAATAACTTTCAGCACCTAAGGATCGTATGTCGTAATGAATGATCGGCTTGCCAAAGCTTGGGGCTTCGCCCAAGCGTATGTTGCGAGGTATTATGGTTTCATAGACTTTTTCTTTGAAATACTTGCGAACTTCTTCCACAACCTGCCTGGATAAATTAGTCCTGGAATCATGCATGGTAAGCAATATGCCCTCGATAGCCAATGCGGGGTTGAGATTCTCTTTGATCAAATCTACGGTGGACATAAGCTGGGATAAGCCTTCCAGCGCAAAATATTCGCATTGAATTGGGAGTATGACGGAATCTGCTGCGCAAAGAGCATTGATAGTGAGCAAGCCTAGCGATGGCGGGCAATCAATGAGAATAAAATCGCAATCTTTTTTTACTACTTCAATAGCTGTCTTCAATTGATATTCTCTAGATTCCGCAGATACCAACTCTATCTCTGCACCAGCTAAATCCCGACTGGCTGGTATCAGCGATAGACCGTCGAAATCCGTGGGAACTGCCGCGCTTGCCACCGTGCAGCGTTGCATAATGACATCGTAGGAACTATGCAGCGCATTTTGACGAGAGAATCCTAGCCCACTACTGGCATTGCTTTGAGGATCTAGATCAATGAGAAGAACTTTCTTGTCAGCCTTGGCGAGTATAGCAGCCAAGTTGATGGCGGTTGTAGTCTTTCCAACCCCACCTTTTTGATTAGCTATCGCAATGGTTTTTGCCATGGGGAATTGGACGCCATTCTCTCAATGCACGATAACTGCGTCAAGAAGTTTTACTTTAAATGTGCAATCGGTCAAAACGTGTGAAATAATCGCCATTAATACCTCTGAGCACATTCGGCTTCGCTCAGTGCAAACTCCGCGAAGGATCTGCTTTGGTTTCTAGATTCTTCGCCCCTTCGGGGCTCAGAATGACAGATATTTTTAATTATTT
>CAZOWS010000167.1:0-14636 GCA_964583365.1 uncultured Actinomycetota bacterium | reverse complement strand
GGGTTCCGCCGAGCACGGCGGCCATGGCTTGCAGGGCGGTGCGTGCGACATTGTTCAGCGGCTGCTGGGCCGTGAGCGATACGCCCGCGGTCTGGCAATGAAAACGGCACCACCAGGAGCGGGGATCCTTAGCCTTGAAATGATCGCGCATCCATCCGGCCCAAATTTTCCGCGCGGCGCGCAATTTTGCCACTTCTTCAAAAAAATTATTGTGAATGTCGAAAAAGAAAGACAGGCGTGGCGCAAAACTGTCCACGCTCATGCCTCGGTCAACGCAGGCCTGCACATAGGCTAGGCCATTGGCCAGCGTGAAGGCTAATTCCTGCGTCGCTGTCGCGCCGGCCTCGCGAATGTGATACCCGCTGATGCTGATCGGATTCCATCGCGGCATGCGTTTGGCGCAATATTCTATGGAGTCCACGATCAGCCTCATGGAAGGCTGCGGTGGATAGATAAACGTATTTTGTGCTATGTATTCCTTTAAAATGTCATTTTGCATCGTGCCTGACAGCGCGTTCAGCGGCACGCCGCGCTTCTGGGCGAGCGCGATCAGCATGCAGAGCATGATCGCGGCCGATGAGTTGATCGTCATGGATATGGTTACTTTGTCCAGCGGGATGCCGTGCAACAGCTCGTCCATGTCCGCGAGCGAATTGATCGCCACGCCGTCTTTGCCCACCTCACCGAAACTGTTGGAGTTATCGGAGTCGTAGCCCATCAACGTGGGTAAATCAAACGCAATAGACAAGCCCGATTGACCCTGCGCGAGCATTTTCTTGAATCGCGCGTTGGTTTGCGTTGCCGTCCCATAGCCCGTGAATTGGCGCATGGTCCAGAGCTTCTCGCGGTATTGGGTGGGGCGCAGTCCGCGCGTGAAAGGGAATTTTCCCGGGAGTTCTGGTTTTTTGACCACGTGCTTAGATAATCTCTACGGCCGTGGCCAAACCGTTGCCGCCGCCCATGCAAATCGTGGCTAAGCCTCGGCGCAATTTTCGATGGCGCAGCGCATGGATCAGCGTGGTCAAAATACGCGCGCCACTCGCGCCAATGGGATGACCGAGTGCAATGGCCCCTCCGTTGACATTGACGATGGCGGGATTCCAACCCGCAATTTGTTCGCTGGCGAGCGCTTGCGCGGCGAAGGCTTCGTTGGATTCGATCAAATCAAAATCTTTCCATGCGACGTTCATTTTCTTTAGCAAGGCTTGGCCTGCCAGCGCGGGAGCGGTGAACAACAACGCGGGGTCCGTTCCGATGGCGACATAATCCAACAGGCGTGCCAAAGGCTTTACCTTGTGCTTATCTAGATAGCGTTGTGAGCAGAGGACGAGGGCCGCTGCGCCGTCGTTGAGTCCTGGCGCGTTGCCGGCCGTGACCGTACCGTCTTTAGGTTCAAAAGCCGGGGAAAGTTTTGCGAGCGCTTCGGCGGTGCTGTCTTTGCGCGGACATTCATCGGCGCTCATCGTTGTTGTCGCGCCATTATTTGGGATGTCGAGCGGCAATATCTCGTCGGTGAAAAGGTGATTGGCCTGAGCAGCGAGTGCTTTGCGATGGCTTTCCAAAGCGAATGCATCCTGGTCCTTGCGGCTGATTTTATATTTATTGGCGATGAATTCTGCTGCGTTGCCCATATGCCAGTGACAGAGCGGGCACAACAAACCATCGCTCAAAATCACGTCTTGAATATCCGCGTTGCCGAGTTTCTTTCCCTTGCGAAAGTTTTTTACCAGATGCGGCGCTTGGCTCATGCTTTCCATGCCACCGGCGATAAAGAGATCACCGTCGCCGGCCTTGATCGCGCTAGCGGCGAGCAAGACAGCTTTGAGACCCGAGCCGCAGCATTTATTGAGTGTAAACGCGTTGACGGAATCTGGAAGCCCTCCGGCAAGGGCGGCCTGGCGCGCCGGATTTTGGCCGCAGCCAGCTTGCAAGACCTGGCCCATGATCACTTCGTACACGTCCTTGGCATTTACGCTGGCGTGTTGCCATGCTCCCGCTATGGCCCTTGCGCCCAAATCCACGGCCGTAAAGTCCTTGAGCGATCCGTAGAATTTCCCGATGGGCGTGCGCACGGCGCTCAAAATGTAGACCGCATCGTTTGTGCTCATGGTTTGTCTCCTAGGGTTAGATCTAGGAGCGATGCGTCGCAGGCAACGATGGCGCCTGCAACAACGTGAATTTTTTCGATTTTCCCGCTTTTCGGCGCGCGCACGGGATTCTGCATTTTCATGGCCTCGATAATCACCAATGTCTCGCCTTCTTTGACCCATTGGCCTTCCCTCGCCTGCACAGAACTGATCATTCCCGGGATTTGACTTTTCACGTGAAGTATCTTAGACCCAATGCGCGCGGCGGGGAAGGAGGCAGTGCGAAGATTTTGCGGCTCGCCAAGCAGTACTCTTTGACCTTCGTGCACGATGCGCAAGCCTTGCGGTGTAGCGTGCATGTCAAAAAGGAATTGCATTTTCCCGAGGCTTAAACGCATCACGGTAGTGCCGAGTCGCTCCAACGCGACAGGTAGAATCGAATTGCCAATGCGGGTTGTGGTATTGCCTCTCGCATCCCAGGAAAGCGTTATCTCCCAGTCTTTTCCTTGCGCGTGAAAGCGATAGGTTTTAGTCATCATAGCTCTATGCACGCTCTATGCGTGTGACTTTCTAGCTAGGTATTTGTAGTTGCCCGATTCATCGGGCGAACCATGCATGGCCCCATAAATGGGGCGACTACAAGTTTTTGTCATAACGTTATGATCTAGGGGAGTCAAGTGCATAGCTCTATTTCATCATTTCCAAACATCCGATAACGGGGTGTTGGATGGGAGTGGCGGAGGACTGTCTTGCGTGATAGTAAGGAGGGTGTGTGAGGCCATGGTCTCTGTTTTATTTTTGAACATCGCGCCCAGTGCCAGCGCGGCGAAAAGCATGGAAGGCGATAGAGGTGCTGCTTTTTCTTGAATTTGTGCCAGCAATCGTGTCGTTGGTCGTCCCGCCAAAAATGTTTTGTCTGTGAGAATGCGATGGAAAATAGGAATCGTCGTGCGCACGGGGCTGATCAAGAATTCCCGTAACGCCGAACGCATGCGGGCAATCGCGACCTGACGGTTATCGCCATGCGCAATGATTTTGGCGATCAGGGAGTCGTAAGTCGGCGTGATTTCGGCTCCAGTGGTCAGGGCGGTGTCCACGCGAATTCCGGGTCCGGCCGGTAGGGAAAGAAAATCAATGGTGCCCGTAGAAGGCATGAAGTTCTCAAACGGGTCTTCAGCGTAAACGCGGCATTCGATCGCATGGCCGCGAAAGACTACGTCTTTCTGTCGAAGCGAGAGCGGCATTCCGGCGGCGATGCGGATTTGTTCGACGACTAAATCGATGCTCGTGCGCATCTCGGTCACCGGATGCTCGACCTGGATGCGCGCATTGACTTCCAGAAAATAGATTGTATTTTTTGCGTCCACCAGAAATTCTACGGTCCCCGCGTTCTCGTAACGGAACAAGTGCGCGGCCTGCAAAGCGTAATCTAGAAGTTTTTTGCGCGTGTCGGGAGCAAGGCGCGGAGAAGGGGATTCCTCGAGTAATTTTTGATGCCTGCGCTGAATCGAGCAATTGCGTTCCCCTAAATGGATCGCCTGCCCAGCCTTGTCGCAGAGAATTTGTACTTCGATGTGCTGGGCGTCGGCGAGATAGCGTTCGAGAAATATGCCGCTTTTGCCGAAGCTGCGCAGCGCCTCTTGCTGCGCGATCAAAAATAATTCGGACAAGTCTTTGCCGTTGTGCGCGATTTTCATGCCTTTGCCGCCGCCGCCGAACGCGGACTTGAGAATCACCGGATAACCAATATTGGTTGCTGCCTTGCGCGCGGCTGCGAGAGTTGCAAGGATGCGCGAGGAGCCTGGAATCACAGGTATTCCCGCCTTGCTCATGAGCGCACGCGCATTGGTTTTATGACCGGCAAGTCGCAGCGTATTCGCCGAAGGGCCGATAAAAAGTATTCCGTTGTTGCGGCATGCTTCGGCGAATTGCGCCTGTTCGGAAAGAAATCCATAGCCCGGATGAATCGCCTGGGCGCCGCATTCCTTGGCGATTGTGACGAAGCCCATCGCGTCCAAATAGCCAGCCAGCGGCGCGCCGGCACAATACGCTTCATCGGCCAGCCGCACGTGCATCGCGTTTTCCTCGCCGAGACAATACACGGCAACAGGCGAAATCCCCATCACGCGGCAAGCGCGGATAACACGCACAGCAATTTCGCCACGATTGGCAATCAAGATTTTACAGATTTTCATCGGTGTAGTTTGTTCACCGCCGAAGGCCAAGGGGTATTGTCTGCAGGGGACGCGGTTCGGTCGCTCCAGCGGCGCCCGCCCGCTACCGCTCGGCGCGCAAATCGCCGCCATGATGCCGGCGGCGAACCAAGCTTTGCGCGCCTGCGCGAGTCCCCTTCAGACAATACCCCTTGGCCTTCGGCTGGATTGCTGATTAGACACCCAGATAGTAGCGTCATTACAAAGGGATGTTGCCGTGTTTTTTGGGAGGGTTGCTGTCTTTCTTTCTTGCGAGCATGCGCAACGCGTGCACGATTTTCGGGCGTGTTTCGCTGGCTAAAATCACTTCGTCCACGTAGCCCATCTTTGCGGCCATGTACGGATTGGCAAATTGTTCGGCGTATTCGGCGATGCGTTTGGCCAGCGCGGCCTTCGGGTCTTTGGATTTGCGTATCTCGTCGCGAAAAATAATTTCCGCTGCGCCTTGGGGGCCCATGACCGCAATCTCGGCCGTCGGCCACGCGTAATTGATATCCCCACGAATATGTTTGGAGCTCATGACGTCATACGCGCCGCCGTAGGCCTTGCGTGTGATCACGGTGATTTTTGGCACCGTCGCCTCGCAATACGCGTAGAGCAATTTCGCGCCATGCTTGATGATGCCCGCGTGTTCCTGCTGCGTGCCGGGCAAGAATCCGGGGACGTCCACGAACGTGAGCAACGGAATATTGAACGCGTCGCAGAAGCGCACGAAGCGCGCAGCCTTGAGCGAGGCGTTGATGTCGAGCACGCCGGCCAGCACCAGCGGTTGATTCGCGACTATGCCTACGGATTTTCCTTCCAGTCGAGCGAAGCCGACAACGATGTTGGGTGCGTAGTCTTTGTGCACCTCAAAAAATTTGCGATCGTCGGTCACGGCCCGGATCAAGTTTTTCATGTCGTAGGGCTGCGTGGGCAAATCGGGGATCATGAGGTCCAGTTCAGGGGAAAGGCGCAGTGGGTCATCAGCGCTTGCGATCACGGACGCGAATTGCTGATTATTGTTTGGCAAAAAACTCAAGAGTTCGCGCACTGTCGCCAGACAGCTTGTATCGTCGGCGGACGTAAAATGGGCCACACCGCTTTTGGACGCATGCACGCTGGCGCCCCCCAAATCCTCGAGCGAGACATTTTCATGCGTTACGGTTTTGACGACATGGGGCCCGGTTAAAAACATGTAGGACGTCTTTTCAACCATGCACGTGAAATCCGTGATGGCGGGCGAGTACACCGCGCCGCCCGCGCAAGGTCCCATGACGGCCGAAATCTGCGGGATCACGCCCGAAGCCATTGTGTTGCGCAGAAAAATATCCGCGTATCCGCCGAGACTGACCACACCCTCCTGAATGCGCGCGCCGCCCGAGTCGTTGAGGCCGATGACGGGCGCGCCGACTTTCATGGCCGTATCCATGATCTTGCAAATTTTTTGCGCGTAGGCCTCGCCGAGCGAGCCGCCCAAAATCGTGAAGTCCTGCGAGAAAACGAAAACCGTGCGGCCGTGAATGGTTCCGTAGCCTGTGATAACGCCGTCGGTAGGGAAATGGCTTTTGTCCAAGCCGAAAGAAGTGGCCCGATGCTCAACGAGTAAATCGGTCTCTTGAAAAGTCCCCGGGTCCAGCAGTGTTTCGATGCGTTCGCGCGCCGTGAGCTTCCCTTTTTTATGCTGTTCGGCCACGCGGTCGGCAGGGCCGCCGGCAAGCGCGTTGGCGCGAAGTTTTTGCAATCTCTCGATCTTTTTGGCCGTGGACACGCGAACACTATAGCAGCGCGCGGATATTTTTCAACAGGGTTGGGGGTCCAATACTGTTATTCTATAAGTAATTGATATTAAATTACTTAGATACACAATGTATTGACAAGCATGAAAAATTACACTACAATAATGAAGTCCTTATTTGCAGGGATAGCAGTGGAGGTGTGCGTGGCCAAACTTAGCTGTTTGGGTGTTATCACTATTTTCTTGGCAATTGTTACTGTATCCAGTGGCGTCGCGTTCGCGCTTGCGCCGCGCTCTTTCACGCGCAATCCACTCTCTCGCGCGGAAGTTCAAGAAGGTATGAACGAGAGATCTCATTCAGGACGAACATTGCCTGCGCATCGGTCTTTTGTTACGCAAGCGGAGCTGCAGGAATTCACCGAAAAGTTCGTGCGGGCAGTAGAGCAAAAGTTGGATGTTGCTCGGAGAGGCTTCACTGATTTAAATCAAGACGAGTTGGATGAGTTCATGCGCTTGTATGCCGCAAAGGTTTTGAATGCCGTGAGCGCTGAAATGATACCGGTTTTATTGAGGGGGCGTCCTCTTCCTACGCTCGCGGAATTGATTCGTGTAGGTTATTGGTTTTGTTGGGAGATGGAAAAAGCCGTAACAAAAGCTTTCGGTAAGAAATATTATTTCCATCCTCTTGGCGATTATATGGGTATATTAGCCGACGAGATTTTGACCCATTACAGTCCAGAAGACTTGCGTGTTTTGCCTCACGACCGGCAAAGGGTCGCCTCTTGGATTCTGCTCTATAATTTTGGACATCTATCTTTTCATGATGGTTCTTACGAGAAAAATTATAAACGTCCATCCTGGTACGTACAATCGCGGGACTTTGAGGTTCACCTGCTCCGCCCTTTTCGTGATCTCGTGAAACAGGGACATCAAAATATTACCTGCAGAGATCTTATTCAAGCTGCCTTTGGCAATCGCCCCCCTGTGGAAAGATTTTTAATGCGGCCTTCTGATTTTACGCCATTTTTGCAAGCCAAATCGGAGTTAAACGATTTTCCTTCCAGCATGTTGTTTGGATTGACTCATGTTTATTCCTGGTTAGAGTCCAACGCTTTCAATGATCCGGATGCTACATGGCTTATGTCTGGTGTTCCACGCGCAGATAGTGAGGTATCCAGCACCCTACGCATGCCAGGGGTGAATGACACTCTTTGGTTCGATGCTCTTTTTCGAATGTACAAGCTACCCCTTGGTTTCCTCCGGGAGCATTGGAATCGAGAGATTATGAACTATCTCGGTACGCAAGAGGGTGAACAAGTCATGGGCGGTGTCCCTGTTGTGGAACTTATCAGAAAATATGCCTCTATCGAGATACCCGAGATACCCCAAGGTGTTGATCCCATGTCACAACCCAACAGAAATTTCACTGCGGAAGAAGAAAGACAATATCCTCTCCTGACGCATCTGAGCAGTCCGTCCACAGAAAAATTGCCGCAATGGGTGCTTTCTAATTTGGATACAGCCATTAATAACGCGTTCGCGTATTGGGACTATGGCAATCGCCGCTGGATTGGTCCATTGCTTCGGTTGGTTGGGTATGGTGTCCAAGAGATAGACGCCCATCGCTGGGTGCCTGACGTTGTTTGGACCAAGCAACAAATTGGAGAACTAAAAAATCTACCGGGATCTGGTTCCGATTATCACAAATTAATTGTCCTGCTTGAATGGCATTACGGCGAGCTGTTTGACATTCGGGCCGCGGCGCAGGAGGACGGAAGCGTCAAGGTGAAACTGGATCCGCTTTTCGGTGTTCTGAATGGAAATAACGTGGGAAAACGCGTTGCGAAGAATGCCGAATTCTATGGCCGCATACGAGCGTTCTTGAAAGATCCGCTGGGCAAGACAGGTGAAGTCGCTAATGTGTTACAAAAATTGGTCGATGCCAGCGCGATCCTGGGAGTGAGTTGCTGAAGTTTGCACGCCAAGGGCAAACTATACTATAATGCCACTCTAGTACTAAGCGAGGAGGATGCATCTATGCAGAGCAAAGCGCATGTCAATGTAACCATCGATCAGAATATTCTTCAGTGGATTGATAGTTTGAGGGGGCAGCTTCCGCGCTCGACATTCATCAATAAGATTTTGCTGAAGATCTCTTTTGGAGCGAAGAATGTTTTTGACTGGGATTTAGAAGAAAAGCGCGCGGACGAGGATATACGAAAGGGTAAAATCCGAAGATTTGCGAAGGCCAAGGATGCAGTGAAGTGGCTAAAAGCATAGCCTTCACGCATAATTTCAAGAAAAACTACTCAAGAATGCCGCAGGATGTGCAGGATAGATTCGATAAGCAATTGAAGTTGTTTGAGCGCAATCCTACGCATCCTTCTTTGCGTGTCCATCGCTACAAGTCATTGCAGAATGTCTGGGAAGGTTACGTGACAGACAGTTATCGATTTACATTCTCAAGCGTGAAGGGGGAAATTATTTTTCGTAATATCGGTCCGCATGGGATTGTTGACAAGGGGAAGGTTTAGAACAAGAACAGGAGAACGGCATTATGGCATCAGCAGTCGATTTGAGACGTGGTATGGCGGTGAAGATGGACGGGGATTTGTACATCGTGCTCACGCATCAGCACGTGACACCCGGCAACTGGCGCGCGTACGTGCAGGCTTCGTTTCGCAGCCTCAAGACCGGCAAGGTTTTTGAAAAGCGATTTCGCTCTACGGAAACCGTGGATGTCGTCCAGCTGGATCCGAAGGACATGCAGTTTTCGTACAAGGATCACAACGGGTATCACTTCGTGGACACCGCCGATTACAACTCCTACACGCTCTCCGAGGAATCCGTCGGCGACGCGAAAAATTATCTCAAAGAAAATCTGGAAGTGATGGTGCTCTTCTACAACAACAATCCCATCGAGATCGAGCTGCCCGCCAGCGTGACGCTCGCGATCCTGGAGACCGTGCCCGGCGTGAAAGGCAATTCGGCGACCAACGTGCTGAAGCCCGCAAAATTGGAAACCGGATTCAAGATCGACGTGCCGCTCTTTATCGATGAAGGTGAAGTGATAAAAGTGGACACGCGCACGGGGATGTATCTCGGAAGGGCGTAACCCCTGCTTTCGGATTTACTCCATCTTGCTCGGATCGCAAATTTTAACCGTAATCGGGCCAAAACTTTTCAGATAGGAATCTCCCACCGAAGGGCATACGAGATAATTTTTTCCTTTGGGATAGAATGTCCTGAACTTTCGTAGAGCTGTCGCATCAAAATCATTCGCGTTCCACTTGCATTCTATGGCATCCACCTCGTTCCTACCGCGAGGCAAGACGAAGTCCACTTCATGTCCCGCCTTGTCTCGCCAATAACGGATAATTTTTTCCGGGGATAGGGATTGCAGATATTCCAACACCAGATGTTCCCACAAAATTCCGTGATCTTCGGGACGTAAGGAATCCCACCCGTGCACGAAAGTCACGAATCCTGTGTCAAAGCCATATACTTTTGGCATCTTGGTGATTTCCTTTTGCCCGCCGCCATGAAACGGGCGAATCCGCGTCAACGCATGCGCGACCTCGGCCGCCCTTAAATAAGAATCCACCGTCGGGCGGCTTATTCCTAGCGAGGTCGCCGCTTTGGATAGATCAAATTGCCCGCCGCTCTGGCGCAGAACATACTCAAAGAGATCATTGAATTTTTCCAGGCTGCGAAAAGAAAAAAGCTGCTGAATGTCACGCGCGAAAAAGGAGTCCAGCCATTCCCGGTAAAAAGAGGGATTCTTGGATTCTGCTAAAAGAGCGGGCGGTAATCCGCCCTGTAGAAGGCGTCGTGAAATGTCCTTGCAAGAGAAAGCCGCGAGTTCCGTCCAGAGAATCGGCACAAGATGCACAAGGCGCTTTCTTCCCGTGAGCGTGTCCCGGAATTTTTTGCTGGCTGCTAAAGTGGAGGATCCTGCTGCGAGTATACGTAGATGAGGGAATGCATCCGCGCCTATTTTTAGAATGCGACTGGGGTCGGATAATTGATGGACCTCATCGAACACGATAATAGGTTTCTCGCAACTCTTGAAAAATAATTCCGGATCGCGAAGGCGTTCCTCCGTTATGGGTAGATCGCAATTCATGTACAGCACACGCTCGGGCTTCTCCAAACCGAGGGCAATCGTTGTTTTTCCCGAGCGCCGCACACCCGAGAGCCATACGATGGGGGCTTCGGTCCATGCCTGCTGAATGTGCTTAATCCAAAAGGGTCGATTAATCATAAATATACTATACATTAAGATAGACTATTTGTAAATCATATTACTATATTAGTCCATAAGCCCTTGTAAAATAGCAATTTATCAGGTAAGTATCTTTAGGAAAGGATGTGCGGCATGCATGGTAGCTTTCTTCATCGTTTGCTAAGTGGGCTATTGATAGCTCTACTTGTCTTTGATTCTAGTCCTCTTGCTTACTGCCTTGCCCCATCCACCAAGGCAAATGAAACCCTTTTGGCCATCGCGATCATCGAGAGCAGGTCCACAAATACAGAAGATCTTCTTTTAGTGCCCTACGCCGAAGGGACCCATCCCAGTAACGTGAAATATTGCGCCGCCTTGCACGAGCTTCTTCAACGGGCGTACAACTTTAGATCCGAGAATGCTTTGCCACATGCGATCTGGATTTACAGAACTATATTAGAGGGATTGAAAAACCGTCACCCAAAAAGGATTCCGATTCTCTTAGAAAGAATTCGGAGCGTTGAGGTGGCCAGCCCCGATTCTGCCGTATTGGCGTCTTTGACTGCTGCTTTATCCCAGGCATGCACAGAAGAGAATCTCTTAAATCCGAAACAAAGGACGCGGATTCTCGCAAGGTTAGAACGCCAACTACAAAGGCTAGAGGTCAAGGCCTTCCAATCCGGAGAATCCGGACGCATCGGTAATGCAGAACTAGGTTTGGAAATACGAGGAGACGTGGCGTTGGTCAAAGATTCCCAAGGAAAAATTCACCACATCGGTCTTCCAGCACGACAGAAACATCCGTTCGATACACTTGGACTCAAGAAACAATTGGAACACATGTCCATGGATTCCAAATACAAGGAAATGATTCTTGCGATTCTTCAAGTCTACGAGAACGCTCCGCCAGATCAAAAGGTACCGCTATCTGTATATCCGATCCTTGTCGAAGACCTCTTTGGTTTTGCCTCAAAAAATCCTGCCGTAATAGCCGTACATCAATATTTCGAGAACGATCCGATAGTCTTATTCCACGAGACTGCCGAATATCTTTGCCACGCCGGACTTCTCAAGCTGGAACTTGAAGGTGACCAGCTCATCGCGAAAAACGAGCAGGGACAGGAATTAGCACGCATCCCTCTTCCAGAGGATGCCTATGGAAAAACGATAAAGGCGGAGCATTATCTCCTGCGCGATATTCAAAAAGGCGCGTTCGGCGATGCGGACAAGGAGCTTACCTCCAAGATTCAGTTCGCGCAGCGCGTGGATGTTAAGACGGAAAAATTTGAAGATGAAGTGGATGCTGTGGTTAAAGAATGCTTGCTCAGCCCTACCGGTGTCGGCGCCTTCCTCTCCGAAGTAACAAAAGAGTTGGTAACGCTGGATAGTCTCAAGGGACCTATCGCAGTACAGCCGCATGCATCGGGATACAACAAGAGAGTATTCAAGGTCACTTTCAATCTCGAGGGAGAAAAGACCGCGCAGGTGGCATTTGCTCTAAAGCGAGAGAAGTCAAAGGGAAAGATTAGTTTGCTAGAAACACAGGAGAACAATCATCTCTCGCAGTCCCCGCATAAATTCGCCCACGTAGCGCCTGTCTTCGGCCGAGTTTTTCAAACACGCAGTGGATTGACGGTCTACATCGAAGAATTCATCGAAGGTAAGACGACGGAGGAAAAAATAAGCGAAGGCACTCTGACCCGTGCCGATCGGGAAGCTATTGTCATGACACTTCTCACGACAGGCTTTTTGTTGGGCAATTCCTTCCCTAAAGACATTCATGCGGGCAATTTCATCCTTACTGTAGATGGCGATGCTGTATTCGTGGACTTGGGGGACAAGCGTTTCTCCGTTCCCATGACATTGAGATCAGGAGATTACGCGCCAATGGTGGAGTTTCTTGCTCTGCTCATGCTGCATTACATGACCGAAAATGATCTTTCTTCCGATGCTTTTATCGTTCAAGCCTTCTTGCGTACCATCGACTACACGTCGAGGCTTTTTGCCAATTCCAAAGTAGTCGTCAGAGATAAGAAGACCCATCAAGACGTGAGCAATGAAATTATCCGATTGCTAGATGGGATGTCTCGATATGTTCAAGAAACTTTTCAACGTCCCGAGGCGCAGGACGCGATCATAAAAAAACTCATTCTAAACAACAGAAACTTTTATCATTATTTCCGCCGTCGTCACATCACGGATGAAAATGAGAAACGGCAATTTGTGCGAGGGTTGCTGGGCCGTATAGATCGTCTATTCCAGGGTAGCAAACCCCCCAAGCCTGAATCCGATGGCGCGATTGGCAAGACCGCGCGAATGGAAGCCATAACGGGATCGGATGCTCTGGTTCGCGACGAATCTGGCATCACGCATATGATTCCTCTAACGGCCGGCCAAGGAATGGATGTTACAAACTTGCGCAAAGAGTTAATCGATCTATTGCAACCCGGCGAGCAAAAAAGTAATCCTGTTCCATCGATTCTGAATGCTACCGAACAGATGCCGAACTTCTTTACCTTTAGTGACCGCGTGGCTGACTTAGGCGGATTCGCATCGCCCGAACATAATTTGATCGCCATCCATGAATCTCTTGCGCAAAACCCAATCGCCAAGTTCCACGAACTCCTGGAATATTATGTGCAAAGTGGCCGGTATAAATTGGAGTTTACGGGACCTGCTTCATTGTTGTTTTTACTGAAAAGACTGGGTTTATACGAGTCCTATGCGAATCGCCCCTGGCTTCGTGCTGCGATCACACTAAAAGATAGCTCTGGGCGGGTTATCGCAAAATGCCCTATTCGTGGCGAGGCGCTATCCATAGCCCTGAAGAACATCACTTCTCCGCACTATTTGATTCGCGCATTGCAGCGGCAGTCATTTGGACAAAAGGATGTAGAACTGACCCAGCAGATTAAAGACCTTCCGACGCCCACGGCGAAGAATGCCAACGCAAAAATTGCGGAAAAGTTGGAAGGATTGAAACGCGTTGATCCAGCAACGCGCATTTGGGACATAACCGGCGCAAAAGATATGTCCATTGCCAGAGCTATTCGAATGGTTTTGGAAATGCCTACGGACCCCGAGGGACATACCGTTCTTTATGATTTGATCTACCAGGCCAATCGCTGGGTTCTTGTCCCGGAATTAATAGCGCTTGCCAAACCATCAGAAAAAATCATCTTTGATAAAAACTGGATTGTGGGATCACGCACGGGTCTTGAAAAGGAAGGTGTATTAAATCCAAAGGAAGTTGCCAAGCAAATCAACAAGGAATTAGGTGATCCCACTGATCTACCTTTGGGCAGCACTAAAACCAGAGGCAAAGGCAAGGATGCGTTTACTGCAGTCGTAGGGAAAAGTGGCACTGCCACATCTTGGGGCTGGAGGCGCGAAGATCATCCGAAGGCTTTGAGACGCTGGGTCGGGACAGAACAAATGATCATCTTTGATAAAAACTGGATTGTGGGATCAGGGAGAAGCCTTCAGCAGGAAGGTGTGTTTGGTTTCACTAACGTTGTCAAGCAAATCAGCAAGGAATTAGGGGATCCCGCCAAACTTTGGCTAGGAACCACGAAGAAAATCGGAACAGGAAAGAATGCTTTTACAGCAGTCGTGGGAAAATCGGGTAGTCATAATGCCTGGGGCTGGAGACGGGAGGACCATCCGAAGGCTTTAAGGCATTGGGTCGGGACAGAACAAATCATCCTATTTGATAAAAACTGGATTGTGGGATCAGTCAAGGGCCTTAAGAGGGAAGGCGTTTTCCGAGCGACAGCACTAGCTCAACAAATCAAGAAGAAATTGGGTGATCCTGCCAAACTTTCGTTAGGAACTACGATGAAGATCGGAACAGGAAAGAATGCTTTTAAAGCAGTCGTGGGAAAAATTCGCTCTAAAAATGCCTGGGGATGGAGGCGAGAAGATCATCCGAAGGCTTTGAGATTCTGGGTCGGGACGGAACAAGTGATTATCTTTGATGAAAGCTGGATTGTGGGATCAATCAAAGGCCTTGAGAAGGAGGGTGTAGTTGGGTATACGGAAGCTGCTAGGCAAATCAACAAGGAATTGGGTGATCCTGCCAAACTTTCATTAGGAACTACGATGAAGATCGGAACAGGAAAGAATGCTTTTAAAGCAGTCGTGGGAAAAAGTGGCCCTAGTAATGCCTGGGGTTGGAGGCGGCAGGATCATCCGACGGCTTTGAGACGCTGGGTCGGATCAGACCAAATGATCATCTTCGGTGAAAACTGGATTGTGGGATCAATTAATGGGCTTCAGTCGGAGGGTGTAGTTGGGTTTGCGGAAGCTGCTAGGCAAATCAACAAGGAATTGGGTGATCCTGCCAAACTTTCATTAGGAACTACGATGAAGATCGGAACAGGAAAGAATGCTTT
>CAZOWS010000166.1:0-2959 GCA_964583365.1 uncultured Actinomycetota bacterium | reverse complement strand
GCACCACACGATCGCCCTGTTCCTCATAGGCATCCACGAGCGTCACGAGCAAGGTGCGATTCAAACCCGCCGATGTCTCGATGATGTAAGGAACAAATCTCTCGGCGCTGGCTTCATCAAAATAGCTCAAATTCTTTCCCGAATATTCCGTGTGCCGCCCCAAATCAAAATCCGTGCGATTGTGTATGCCCTCTAATTCCTGCCAACCAAAAGGAAATTCGTACTGAATGTCGAACGCCACCTTCGCGTAATGCGCGAGCTCGTTGGGGCCATGCTGATGAAAGCGCAGCTTTTCCGCTCGGATCCCCATCGCCAGATACCATTCCATACGCTTCTGCTTCCAATGTTCCACCCATTGCGCATCTTCGCTGGGCTTGATGAAATACTGCATTTCCATTTGCTCGAATTCGCGTGTGCGGAAAATAAAATTACCCGGCGTGATTTCATTGCGAAAGGCCTTGCCGATTTGCGCGATGCCGAATGGCAGTTTGCGACGCGACGATGCCTGCACGTTCTGAAAATTGACGTAAATCCCCTGCGCCGTTTCCGGCCTCATGTACACGACAGCAGCAACATCCTCCACGGGCCCCATATGCGTCTTGAACATCAAATTAAAATTGCGAGCCTCGGTGAGTTCTCCGCCGCAATGCTCGCATTTCTTGCTCGTAACCTGGTCCGCTCGAAAGCGCCGCTTGCATCCCTTGCAGTCCACGAGAGGGTCGGTAAAATTTTGCACATGGCCGGAGGCTTCCCACACGCGCGGATGCATCAGAATAGACGAGTCCAAACCTTCCACGTCGTCACGCTCGCGCGTCATCGCAAGCCACCAAAGCTCGGAGATATTGCGCTTTAGCTCCACGCCCAGCGGCCCGTAATCCCAACAGCTATTCAGCCCACCGTAAATCTCGCTGGACTGGAATATATAGCCACGGCGCTTGCACAGAGACACAAGCTTCTCCATCACGTCGGAACCAGGAATTGTTGCCGTCTTCGTCACGAATGCCTTTCAAATTTCGATCGGGGACACCACTGTTTTGGTGGTGTCCCCCACTTGCATGCCTTCGTCCCAGCTCCCCGTTTACAGCTTTTAGGCTGCAGTTCAGGGACACCACTGTTTTGGTGGTGTCCCTGGCTTGCAAGCTTCTGTCCCAGCTCCCCGTTTACAACTTTTGGGCTGGGGGACACCACCAAAACAGTGGTGTCCCTGCTTGCAATAGCTGTTGCTCTCAATATCATAGCCCCACCTGCGTCAAAAACTCGTAAGATCTTATCCGCTTGTGCACTACACCGTCAAGGCATTTCCTGGTCCAGCCAAAGAACTGCTCCGCCTGAACGTCCGAAGGGGCGAGACTAATGCATTCTTTCAAATCCCCCCATGTAATAGCTTGCAAATAAGGGATTTGCCATGGCTGCCCTATCACCACAAATTGTCCCGCCCGCCGACAATTTTTGCATAGCGTCGCACCCTGATGCGCGGCAAAAAAGAATGTCTCTCCCAGCAAACCTTTTCCGCACTCCTGACAGGAATCCACGGCCGGTAATAATCCCAGCGCATGAATCATCTTCAAATGAAGCACCACAGCTGCCCACAGGGGTTTGGCCCCGTCCGCTAATAGATGCAAACCCTCCACGAGCTCGGCATAATATTCGGGATGCGCCTGCTCCACCTCGAACGCGCTGTCCACCAACTCCAATATCACCATCGCGTGAGCGAACTTACCCACATCCAGCCGAAGAGGCTCCATCGCATAGACCAACGCTGCATCCGTAAGTAAATGCAAATCCGATCGAGAGCGATGTTGCACAACGAGTTCCACGACCGAGCAAAGCTCGAGCTTGCCAAAAAATCTCCCCTTCGCCTTCTTGGCCCCCTTCACCAGGGTATTGAGCTTGCCGAATTCCCGCGTAAAAAAATGCACGAGCAAGCTGTTCTCGGAATAATCATAGCGGCGCAACACCATGCCCTGTGTCTTTACGGCTTCCATTGTTCCACCAAATTCGCGAGCCGCGCGAATTCCGAAACGCTCAAGGTTTCCGCTCTGCGGCACCCGTCTATCGCGCATTTTTGCAGCAGCATTTCAGTCTTGGCTTTATCCAATCCGCGTTTCGCAAGAAATTTTGCAACGGAATTTCTCAAGGTCTTGCGACGCTCTGAAAACGACGCGCGCACAACCTCGAAAAATAAATCCTCATTCAACACAAGTGCGGGCGGCTTGGCCCAAGGTTCAAAGGACACAACGGCCGATGCCACGGCCGGGACAGGATAAAACGCTGCGGCCGCAATGCGAAATTCTAGCTTAAGCTTTCCATGATATTGCGCAAACACGCTTAGAGACCCATATTGTTTGCTTCCCGGGGGAGACGCAATACGATCGGCGACTTCTTTTTGCATGGTCAGCACAGCGCGCGCGACCGCGCCGCGTAACGTCAGAAGCCGCGTGAGTATGGCCGTGGAAATATAATACGGAAGATTGGATACCACGCGCAACACCCCACCCTCGCCGAGTTGCAAACGCATGCGATCGACCAGGGACGGCAAATCCACCTCAAGAATGTCTTGCGGAATAACTTCCAGGCGGCCGGTAGAGTCGAACATCTCCAGCAGCGCTAAACAAAAAGATTCTTCAATCTCCACCGCAAAAACAAATTTCGCTTTCGCGAGCAACAATTCCGTCAGCGCGCCCATGCCGGGCCCGATTTCCAACACGACATCCTGCGGACCAATTTTCAATAAATCCACGATGCGCGCGGCCGCATTCGTATCGGCAAGAAAATTTTGCCCGCGCGTTTTGCGCAAACGAATATTCCGCGCGCGCAACTCCTCTTTCCAAAACGCCACGTTCACTGGCCAGCCTCCGGTTTTGAAATGAGTAGCAGCGGGTGGCGCGGGGCGGGCGCCCATTGAAATCGCAAGCCGCAGGCCCGAAGGAGCCATGTACACGGGGGGATGGGTGCGGCT
>CAZOWS010000165.1:0-3146 GCA_964583365.1 uncultured Actinomycetota bacterium | reverse complement strand
TTACAAATTCAAAGACAACATGCACGATTACTCCTATTCCAATTTTTCGATTTTGCCAATTCGCGTTGCTAGGCGACCTGCATCAAAACGTGAAGCAAACCAGATTTTTACTATGCCCTCGGCGCGAACGGGGTCCGTCATCTTTGCGCCCAGCACCAGCACATTCGCGTCGTTGTGCTCGCGACTCATTTGCGCGGTAAAAAGATCACTCACCAGGGCCGCACGCACTCCGGGTACTTTGTTCGCAGCAATGCTCATCCCGATTCCCGTGCCACAAATTAAAATTCCGGCCTGCGCTTTTTTCCCAGCAACGGCTTCGCCGACAGCCTTTGCATAATCAGGATAATCCACGGAGTCTTTCGAGGCGCAGCCATAATCCTCCACGGACAATCCCAATTGCACAAGCACCCTCTTTAAGGATTCCTTCAACTCAAATCCCGCGTGATCTGCGCCGATGGCAATTTTCTCCATAACCCTCAGATTTCCCCTTCGATCAATCGCAACGCCAAATTCGCCAACGGACTTTTCATCGCCGCCAAGCAGCGTTCGTAGGCCTCCAGCGGCTGCGCGATAGGATCGGCTATGTCACGGCCGCAAAGATGCTCGTCTTCTTCAAATTCCGACAGCAGGAAAACTTTTCCCTCCGTGTTGAGGGCGACGTGACCAATAGCAACTTTGTGATCCATGGTCATCACGACAATGATATCGGCCTTGTCCACCATGTCCTGCGTCAATTGCCGGCTGCGATGCTTCGCCAATTCCACACCTTGCTTGACCATCGTGCGCACGGCCATTTCATTCGCGCGCATGCCCTCCAGCGCGAAAAGGCCCGCTGAAGAAATCTCCACTTCGCCGCGATTGCCCAGCATTTTCCGCATCATGGACTCTGCCATCGGGCTGCGGCAACTGTTTCCTGAACAGACAAAAAGTACGGATTTAGTCAAGCATCACCCTCGCGTTGCTCCGAACGCCTTCTGTAAAATCACCCCGCGCAATGCGCCTTCCCGCAATATTCTCCAGCCGTCTGCATCGCATCGCACAACCGTGGACTCGCGCCCGAACACCGATGTGCCGCCGTCCACGATCCAATCTACTTTACGCGGCAAGGTCTCGTCCAATTGACTCAAACGCGTGACCGGTTCCTCACCGCTGATGTTCGCGCTCGTGGCCACAAGAGGGATTCGCACCGTCTCCAGCACCATACGCGTCACCGTGTGTTCGGGTATGCGCACCGCTACGGTCTTGGCCTGCTCCCATTGCTGCAAAAGCGCCGGGGCAATGGCAAACCTACAATGCGCAGCGCCCAAAAAAGGGAGAACCAAAGTCAACGGGCCGGGCCAAAAATTACGCGCGAGCAATTCCGCGCTCGCGTTGCAAAACACACCCAAATCCGCCACGTCCGAAAATCGAGATACCTGCACGGGCAAAGGTTTATCGCGATCGCGCTCCTTGATCGCGTAGATACGCTCTATCACCGAGTCCTTGCCGGCATCACCCATCAATCCATACACGGTCTCCGTGGGAATAATGCCCACCTGACCCGCAAGCAATCCATCGCATACGATTTTTAGAACGCGTGGGTTCACGTCCTCTTCGTTGATGACAGCCTCGTCGCGATCTTCCTTGCGCGTGGGCAATAACGCCCGCAAAACCTTTGCGACTTTAGGAGTTCTCGCCATGCGAGGACTTAAGCTTGGCATTGGCATCTTCCACTTTCTTTTGCATGGCCTTCTTGTGGGCCAAAAGTTTCTCACGCAACGCGGCATCGCTCAACGCCAGAATTTGCGCTGCCAGCACAGCAGCATTCGTTGCGCCAAATTTTCCTATCGCCACCGTCGCCACGGGCACACCGGGCGGCATTTGAACCGTGGCCAGCAGCGCATCCATACCATTCAAGGAGGTCGCGTCGATGGGAACACCAATGACAGGAAGCGTCGTGTTCGCAGCCACCGCTCCCGCCAAATGTGCGGCACCTCCCGCCGCCGCGATCAGAACTTTCAAACCGTTGGACACCGCGGCTGCCGCGTAAAGCGCGACTTTTTCTGGAGCGCGATGGGCGGACAAAACAGAAATCTCGTACGGAATATCAAAATCTTTCAGTGTCTTGGTGGTGTTTTCCATCACCGGCATATCCGAATCGCTTCCCATCAAAATGCCCACCACGGGTTTCTTGTTTGTCATGAGTTCAACGCCCTCTGTGCTATGTCCCGCCGAAAATGTACGTCCTTAAAATGCACCAGGTCCGCGGCCTGATACGCGCGAGACACGGCCTCGCGCAATGTCCCACCCGTGGCCGTGACGCCCAGAACTCTACCGCCGGAAGTTTTCACGGTCCCGTTTTCGCGCGTCGTTCCCGCGTGGAAGAGCGTCACGCCAGGAATTTTTTGCGCTTGCTCCAAACCCAAAATCGCTTCGCCCTTGCTATACACGCCCGGGTAACCACCCGCTGCAAGCACAACGCAGACGGCAGAATCGGCGGACAGACCCACCTCGAGCGTATCCAAATTACCCTTGGCGCACGCGTACAATATTGCCAAAAGATCCCCGGTCATGCGCGGGAGAATCGCCTGCGTTTCAGGATCACCAAAGCGCACGTTGAATTCTAGAACTTTCGGTCCCTCGGACGTGAGCATGATCCCCGCGTAGAGCACCCCTTGAAAAGGAGACTTTTCCTTACGCATGGCGGCGATGGTTTTTTCCAGCACCTCGGTTTTCACGCGCTGCAAAGTCGCCTCATCCAATACCGGTGCCGGACAATAAGCACCCATGCCGCCCGTGTTGGGACCCTGGTCCTGATCAAACACGCGCTTGTGATCCTGGGCGGCCGGTAAAACCACGAGCGTCTTACCATCCGTCAAGGCCAGCACCGAAACTTCCTGCCCAACCAAACATTCTTCTACCACGATGCGTCGCCCGGCCGCACCGTGAACCTTCTTTACCATGATGTTGTTTACGGCGGCCAGCGCTTCATTCTTGTCTTGCGCCACGACAACGCCCTTACCGGCCGCGATACCATCCGCCTTGACGACCAGTGGATAAGCGGCCTTACGCAAATAGTCATTCGCCTTAACCGCATCAGAAAACACCCGAAACCCCGCGGTGGGAATACCGAATTTTTTCATGAGCTGCTTGGAAAAAGCCTTCGA
>CAZOWS010000164.1:0-7699 GCA_964583365.1 uncultured Actinomycetota bacterium | reverse complement strand
GATCACGCTATTCCTCACGCATATTCCGATCAGCGGTATCGCGATTCTGGGCGTCTTGATTCTGTCAGGAATCGTAACCGCAAACGGGATTGTCTTGATCGATTTGATGAATGAATTGCGTAGCCAGGGCGAACCCCTGATGTCGGCTGTCATAGAAGGGTGCAATACCCGTTTTCGTCCGATTGTTATTACGGCTTTGTCCACTGTTGTGGGTCTGGTTCCTCTTGCCGTAGGTATTGGAGAAGGCGCAGAGCTGTGGATTCCGATGGCGTGGACCTGCATTGGGGGATGCTTTGTCTCCACGTTCTTGACTCTTTTCTTCATCCCAGCCCTCTATTTGATAGTCGAGCAGCACAGGAAAAGTTAACTCACGTTTCCTGTTGTCAAATCCTCTAAAATTGGATATACAAGGTGCTTAAGTAAGTGGTGACAACCTAAATACGAGACCATAGAAGACCCAATTTAGTTTCGCTATTTCCATGAATACCTGCGCGCACATATAAAGGAAAGGAATGATCGGATGATGAACTCCCGACTTCGTCGTATTGCATTTTCTCTATTTGCTATTCTCTCTTCGATCTTTCCCTTAGTTGCATTTGCAGACGATGCCGCATCCCAAGCCGCGCCGCCATCCGTTGCGACTGCCTTTGGTGTTCTGGATTCCCGCGAGCAGGGTGCGTTTGACATCGGTCCCGCGCTGGGCGGTGTGTCTCGCTTCCAAGACCCGGATGCCAACAAACTTGTTTTAAAATTCGACTATCAGGCCTCGCAGAAGTCGCACGTGGGCGTCTGGACCAAGAAATATCCGCGTGGCCTGAAGGCTGGGGCTGTGGATGCTGTCAAGATCGGCGTCAAAGTGCCGACATTCGAGCAGACGCAACAAGTTTTGATCAAGGTGGAGATTAAAGGGAAGAATTCCTGGCAGGTTGTGCATCTCCATGGTCTTAAGCCCGGGTGGAATTATTTTCGTGAGCCCCTTAGTTGGAATAGCATCGGTGATTTGAGCGAGGTTGTTTTTGTTGTTAGCCCGATCATCGTGGGGAAGGGGACTATTGAAGGGCTACTCTATTTGGATCTGGAGTTTTTCAAACTTTCTGCCCTGCAGAAAAATATCCTGTTCGTAAAAATCGGTTTGGTTTTCGGGCTGAGCTTGCTGTTGGCCTTGCTGGTCGGACTTGTCGGTCGGATGCACAAGCCTTCGGGATCCGTGAGTTTTGGATGGAAGCGGGATTTGCTCTACGGCGTTGTGGCTGTGCTGATCGCGGGAGTTACTCAGCAAATCTACGCCTTGGGCGCTATCAATCCGCTGGATGCGGGATTTGATTTGGGATTTTTGGGCTTGTGCGCGATGGGCTTGGTGATAGGCGCTTTGCTCAAATTCGGGCTTACGGGTAAGCATCTAACCCTGCGCGAGGCATTGCAGGATCTTTTGGTGACGGGCTTTTTGGTGGTTTCGTCCGGTAGGATGGAAGTCTTGCAAGCCCCGGCCAGTTGGGCCCAAGTTTTGACATTGAACAATGTCATCGCAGCGCTCGCATTCCTCGTCTATCAAATCTCCAATGCGCATTCGCTGGCCACCTCTGGCAAACATATTCGCTTTGTTACCGGCATAACGATTTTTGGTATTCCGTATCTTTTCAACTGGCTGATGCTGACGGAGAACGTGGCGATTCTGCAGACTTTATTCAATGGCATATCCCATGGAGCGCTGGCCGCCAAGCCCGCTATTCTTGAGGTTTTGGGCCGAACGCTTGTCGTATTTATCTTCAATGAAGCGGTTACCAACGCGATAAGCTTCGGCATCAAAGGTAAGGGCGTTGAAAAGATCAAATCCCATGGGGTGATGTTGCTCGTCTCCTTGGGCGTTGCGCTGTCTCCGCTGATAGCGGATTTGGGGTCCACGCCCCAGGTTGCATCACTGAACATTTTCGTTAGAACGCTGGTGGTTGCGTTGACCTCCATGCTCGCCTTCGGCGGGCTATGGGCAGAAGTATATCTGATCACGGGCACCGCGCTGGATGCGGGCAGTCGCATGACGCCGTCGGAAGAGTCCATCCTGATTCACGTGAAGTCCGGTCTGAAAAAGGGCATGGCCTATAGCGGCATGCTGATGGTGTTTCTCTACGCGCTGGGCATGTTGTTGGACTCATCCCAGGCGCAGCAAGTGATCTTTGCTTGGCCGCTAGTGGTGGGGACTTTGGCGGGCGCGCTGATTTTTCCTCTATTCAAAACCATCATCGAGACTTTTGACGGCAGCATACCTTTTTTCGCTCGGGCGCGGCATAGCTATCGCGAAAAGCCGCTGTATGCGCGAGGCGCGATCGTGGGTTTTGGATTCGCCTACGCGCTGTCGCATGGATTTATTCAGCAGGCGATGCCGGACAGAATTTTATTCGGGCTGATGGTCGGCGTTTTGGCCTCGGCCGGCGTGAGTTTCTTTCGGGATGTCGCGTACGCTTCCAAAAATCAGGGGAGCATTCAAACCTGGCGCCTGTATCTAGTGGATGGAGTGATGGGCGCTTTTGTCGGCAGCGCGATTGCTTTTTATCTGGATGCGCTTCAGGTCCCCGTAGTCGTCGAGAAATTCAGACTTTACATCAGCGCGGGTTTCCCTGCGAAGGAATATACGACCTATCCGCTACTCAACAAATGGGGTCGCATTGATTTGGGGACGTTCACGGGAGGCGCCAAGCTTCTGTTCACCGAGTCGCTGGCCGGCGTGATCAATTGGTCCATCGCCGCGTGGTTGTTCGCGATCAACAAGGTGTTTTTGCAGGCGATTTTCGAAAAGCAAACCAAGCCGATCAAGTTCTTTTTTTCCAAGGCGGGATTCGCGATGTTGGTCGAGCATATGATTTATGTTTTGCGTTGGGGCTTGTGGATGTCTCCGATCATCTTCACGTTCTTGCGCATGATGCCGGATCCGACCTGGTACAACCAGGACGGCGCGATTCGGACGCTGTTTGCCATGTATCACAATGCCACGATGTCGCCGCAGGCCTTCCGGGATTGGAGCCTGAATGTTTTTGTCGCGCTCATGGCGTTTGACTTCTTCCGTATTCTCATCTGGATGGATCACATGGGCCTGCGCGTTGCGACGCTCGTGAATTTGAGTTTCATCGGTATGGACAAGCTGGATGAACGCGTCGCGCGATTCATCGGACCTGCCACGGCGCAGAGATGCATTCCGGAAGCCGTGAAGCGTTTCACGACTTGGGGGCCGCTGTTGATTCCGTTCTATCTGCCGCGCGGAGCCGAATGGGATTACGTTTGGGATACCGCCGAAGCCATGCACAATGCGGCTTCCGTGCGAGGTGGTGGAATGATTGCGGCTTTTGGTTCTCTGGGATTGCCCGGCAAGGCGCTCGTGATTGCGGTGGTGATTCTGATCGGCGCTGGACTTTCTCATGCGCTGCGATTGCTCGGATGCGGGCTCGCGAAGCGGCGCGTTAAAATTCTTTCCTTGGGCAACAGAATTTACCGCGTGTATCTCAAAGCAGATGGCGACATGTACAGCGAATTGGATCACAAAAAACGCGAGGTCTATCCGCGCGAGTACGACGTGACGCGCCGTTCCTACGACACGATGGATCCTTCTGGAAGAATACTCTTTGTCTTGGATGCGGCGCAAAAACCAGAGAGCAACGCACGCTGCTGGCCGATTGTGGGTAATTTCCCTTCCGAGCTATTCGGGGTCTCTCGCCTGGAAAAAGTCGATAACTTTTTGAATATTGTCAATTCGGCGCATGGTGTCAGAACGACCATACAAGTCAGTTTGCCGGACAAAGACGCGGCCGTGGAAATATGGAATGTTACGGTGGAGAATTGGACCGCCGAAGCACGCTCGCTAAAAATTGTTCCTTACATGGAGTGGGTGCTCAACGGCGGCTTGCACGATAGATTTCACACGCAATACGCGCGACTGTTTCCCGAGATGTCTTACGTGAGCAAATCCAACGCGATACTCGCCTGGCAAAAAGGCACAAAATCCATGGGTATTTTGGCTTCGGATGCCGCGCCCGAGGGATTTTTGACATCGCGTATGGATTTTATCGGCCGCGCGCAAAGTATTTGGAAACCCCGCGCGTTGGAGACCATGGATTTCTTGGCCGCGCGCGAAACCGCTGCGTATCCGACATTCGATCCCATTGGCAGCTTCGTCGTGGATGCCAGCGTTGGGCCGAAGAGCTCCAAAACAATGCGCTTGATGGTCGGCTACGCGACGAGCAAAGATAAAGCGATTGCGTTGGTAAATAAATTCATGAAACCGCAGCCGGCTCCCGCAGCGGTTGTTGGGGCTCAAGCGGAGAAAAAGAGAGCCTTGTTGATCGGGCATGGCGAAATTCTTCCCGGAACCCCGCAGCCCTATTATACGTTCAAAGATCAAGGCAACAAGCTGATCGTGCATACGCCGTATACGCCGCGGCCGTACGATCACGCGATGTCCAATCCCTTGCATTCGGTGATGGTCACGAATCGCGGGCTTCACACCTCGTGCAATGGCAACTCGCAGCAGAATCGTCTCACGCCGGATTGGCCGGACACGGTGACCAAAGAGATGCCCGCGGAAGCGATTTATCTCTACGACGTGGACAGCAAAGAATGGTATTCGCCCGCGTATCACCCGTTGAATGAACGCAAGGCGTCGTACGAATCGGAATTCGGCGTGGATGGAACCGCGATATTCCGGATGTCGCGCGGAGACATTGCAACCGAGCTGACAGTGTTTGTGCCGCCCGCAGATCCACTAGGCGTCTATCTCGTCACGGTAAAAAATAATTCGGATAAGCCGAAGCGCATGCGTGTCGCGCCATATTTTCAAATGGTGCTGGAATTCCAACCCGAACGGTCGGGCACTTTGCAGCAGCGCTACGACAAAACGTTGGACGCGTTGTTCTTTAATAATTCGCGCAATATGTTCCGCAACGGATGGGCGTTTTCCGCGATGACGATACAGTCCGACTTGGTCGAGACCGTACGCGGCAGATTTTTTGGAACCGGTCGTTCCGCAGCCCACCCTTTCTTGGTGGACCAGGGCGCGCCCGATGCCAGCCAAGAGAGCGACGATCGCCCGATAGCGAGTTTCCTCGCGACGTTGGAAATACCCGCGCATGGCGAACGTAGTTTCGCTGTGGTGTTGGGGCAGACGGAGGATTGGCAAGGGGCGAACCAGTTGGTACAAAAATACAAGAGCCTGGAAACAGTGCGCGCGTGCCTTGCAGAGACGCGCGCATGGTGGCTGGGTCTCATGAAGACATCCGTGATCGAGACCAGCAACGCCGCGTTCGACAATCTGTTGAATTGGCTCAAATATCAAGGCATCGCCGAGCGCATTTGGGCGCGCCGAGGCTTTTATCAAACCAGCGGCGCGTATGGATTCCGGGACCAATTGCAAGACTCCGTGAATCTTATGTGGGTGGACCCGTCGCTCGCGCGCAAGCAGATTTTGCTGTGCGCCGCCCATCAATTTCCCGAGGGCGATGTGTTCCATTGGTTCTTCACGCGCACGGACGGGCGTACGGCGTTTTCTTGCCGCTCGCACGCGTCGGACAATCCGCTGTGGTTGACCTGGGCTACGTTCGAGTACATCAAGGCCACCAACGATGTTTCAATTCTGGATGAAAAGACATCGTACGTGTGGTCGGAATTTCCTTTCGCGGATTTGCCCAAGAACAAGGAAGGATGGGGACATCTGTATCATCGCTCGACCATGGCGGACACTGTGTACAAGCATTGCATGCGGTCCGTTGACCTTGTCTTGATCAAGCGCGAGGGAAGAAATGGGCTGCCTCTTATTCGGACCGGCGATTGGAACGATGGCTTGGATGAGATCGGGAGTCAGGGCAAAGGCGAGAGCGTGTGGCTGGGCTTTTTTGGATACTATATCTTGAAGGGCATGATCGGAGTCATCGAAAGAAAAGAAGGCAAGCAACGCAAAGAATATTATCAAGCCAAGTTGAATGGCCTGGAGACAGCTCTGGAAGCGGTCTGGCGGGAGGACCGGTATTTGCGCGCAATTCACGACGACGGCACGGAGATCGGCGTGAAAGGCAGCGGCATCTGGGAAGTGGACGCGTTGACCGCGGCGTGGGCCGTTATGGCCGATATTAATTTCGATAGGGCCGTCACCGCCTTTAATACGGCGCTGGCTATTCTTGAAAAGGATAATGCCGTGCTGCTCGGCTGGCCCGCATTGCGCGAAGACACGAAACCGTATCTCGGCAGAAGTAGCAAATATCCCGAGGGTGTGCGCGAAAACGGCATGTATTGTCACGGCGTGCAATGGCTGGTTCGGGCCGCGCGCATACTGGCAGAAAAATTCGAGAAGCGAGGAGATCACGCCAAGGCGGATGGCTACAGAGAAACCGCGATCCGGCTATGGCTGAAAATTTCCCCGATCGCGCACGTGACAGCGACAGAAATTGAAATTTACGGCGGTCAGCCCAACAAGCAGCCTGCCGATATTCTGACCAACTTCGACCGGGGGCGCATGATCTGGAATGGATACACGGGCGCGGCCGGTTGGATGATACGCCAGGCCTTTGAGGGCGTCGTGGGAGCCACTTTGAGCAACAACACGATGACTTTGCCCGACGATTTGGCCAAGCCGCGCGGAGAATTAAAAATCAATCGTGTTTTCAGGGATTTGGCAAACAGCCCGTTGAGCGGCAACCCTACGCGCCCGGCAAAAGCGTCGAGGCCGCACAGCGCAGAAGAACCCGTGCAGCCAGTCGGAACGAACGGATGAGCGCATTGTTTCTTAAGGCCGATGTGTTGAACCCTGCAGAACCTCTAGGCGCGATAGTGTATGCTGTGCTGTTTTTTGTCGCGGCATTCATCGCGTCGAGTGTGTTCTCGACGGCTGTTGCTCAAATACTGAAACGTGACCAGCGAGGTCTTATAGACCGGACGGTGGCCTCGTTTTTGACGCATCTGGCAAAGTTTGTGATTTATATCGTTGCGCTCATTCTCTACGCGCATCTTGTTCCTGGCCTGTCGCATTTGGGGACGGCATTGTTGGCGGGCGCAAGCGTGGTGTCGGTCGTGATTGGACTCGCCGCGCAGAACACGTTGGGGAATATGGTCTCAGGTGTCTCTCTTCTCATTTTTCGCCCTTTTGAGGTGGGAGATAAAATACAAGTAACCGCTCCCACCGGCCTCGAAACAGGACAGGTACAAGCCATCACGCTCGGCTTTACCGTGCTGTGCACTAGCGACAATCGCCGTATCGTGATACCCAACAGCGCGATGTCTAGTCAGACCACAGTCAATATCACTCACAAGAACGTGGGATGAAAAATATCCATCCCAGCACAATCAATAGTCATCCTGAGCCGAAGGCGAAGGATCTTTTTTGTACAATGGAGATCCTTCGCTGCGCTCAGGATGACAAGTTCTCAAAAGAGAAATGCTCGACGATTTTGTTGGCGTTACTAGGAATATTTGTCCTTGTGAGTAGCGCAGTGGGACAAGATGGGGGGAATATGGAATCAAAAAAAGTTATCAAATCGGAGCAGGAATGGAAAAAGTCTCTCTCACCCGCGCAGTACGAAGTGTGTCGGCTGAAAGGCACGGAGAGTCCTTTCTCGGGCAAGTATTACGCGAGCAAGGAAAAAGCGCAGTACGTTTGCTCGGCATGCGAGAATCCATTGTTTAGCTCGGAGACAAAATTTGATTCCGGGACGGGCTGGCCGAGTTT
>CAZOWS010000163.1:0-3926 GCA_964583365.1 uncultured Actinomycetota bacterium | reverse complement strand
AAAGAAATTGCCAATGTAAATCCCGCGCACGCCGACCGAATCGATTTCATCGTCCGAAGGATATTGCGCCCACAAAAGATCCTTCTCTCTCAATCCCTCTTTGAGTTCGGGCCGGCCCAAACGAGCCAAACCTTCATCCGTAAAATCATGCCAGTCGTAGCCTCGCAATCCATGTTCCAACCGAAACTTCGCGGTGAACTCCACAAAATCGTTGTACGCGTACATGCCCGCAATATCCATGTAGCCGTGTTCGCCCCACAGCATCAAAGGCACCTTGTACCGCACGGCCACTTGTATCGGGGATGTCAAAACGCCGCAATGGTTATGCCAATTGGGGTCGCCCTGCAGCTTCAAACCAAGGCGATTGATTTTGATCAGCGTGTCCACGCTCGGCTTTACAATGATGTGATCGCAATCAAACACCTCCCTCATGCGCTGGAGATTGTATTCGCCTTCGGGAAGAAAATTATTTCCGTGATACGTTACCAACAGGACTTTCAGTCCCAATTCCTTCACCGCGATATGCGTCTGAAAATAGCTGTCCTTGCCACCGCTGACCGGAATCATGATGTCGTAATTGCTGGTAGAACGAAATTGATCAGCCAACTTTCTTAGCTTGCCAAATCGCTCGTCCCAATTGATGGCATCTCTTTGAGAGTAAACCCTGCAGCCTGAGCACACGCCATTTTGATCAAAAGTCAATGGCGTGAGGGCCATGGAGGTGTAGACACAACGCGAGCAATAATACATGTTTTGAATCTCCTCAATTCCTTCACTTCTACTTACATGCGGACTTCAATACCGCTTTTGGCAAGTTGCCTTTTCCCGCCGCGGTCGGAAAGTTCCTTAAAATGCCAAATGTTCGCTGCCGCAACAGCAGAAGCGCCTGCACGAATACCTTCCGCGTAATCTTCGTAGCTGCCTACGCCGCCAAGGCAAATGAGCGGTATGTTCACCACGGACGAAACAGCATGAATCAAATCTAGATCATAGCCCCCGCCGGTACCATCTCGATCAATGCTTTGCAATAAAATCTCTCCTGCCCCGCGCGCTTCCACCTCTTTTGCCCATTGCTCCGGCTTTTTTCCGGTCGGGTAGCGTCCCCACTCAGTACAAACTTCTACGCTTCGATCGGGTCTGCGCACAACGTCCATGCTAACAACAATGGCCTGACTGCCAAATATTTTTACGGCTTCGGTTATGAGAGCCGGATTTTGCGCGGCCGCAGTATTCAACGTAACTTTATCAGCTCCGCGACGCAGCCGCAAACGTATACCTTCGATATCGCGGATTCTGCCGCCCCAGGTCAGAGGCATAAAGCAACTTTTACTGACCTCGTCAAGAATGGACAAAGGGTCTCCGAGATGTTTGACCTTGTGATCGTCACGGCGCAAATCGTATTTATCGTCTTGGGTAATATCGAGGTAGATCAACTCGTCCACGTTCCACTCATTGAATCGTTGAACTTCGTGTATCGGGGTGCCGATGATTTGATGAATATTAAAAGACTGGCTTCGCACCAACAAGCCATTTTGCAAGAGCAGGACAGGAATCAAACGCTGTTTCAACATGAGCTATGCCACCGAATCCAAAAAATTCTGCAAAACCTTGAGTCCCGCTTTTTGGCTTTTCTCGGGGTGATATTGTGTGCCCCAAATGTTTCCGGACTCAATACTTGCAGCAAAGCGAACTCCGTAATCACAAGCACCGTTGATGACCGATACATCCTGGGGACAGAGAACGTAGCTATGAACGAAATAAAATACCTCCGTTGCTTTAAGTCCCTTGTACATCCCCTGCGCCGATACAACCGCGATATCGTCCCAGCCCATATGCGGAACTCGAATCATAGGGTTGTCGGATCGTATCCTATCCACAACACCCGGAATCCAATCCAATCCGAGATGCATGCCATTTTCTGTGCCCGAGGTCGCCAACAACTGCATCCCTAGACAAATCCCCAAAAAAGGTTTTTTCATTTTCAACGCTTCTTCCTTCATGGGATCGATGAGCCCCAAGTTTCTCAGGTTTTCCATGCCGTTGCCGAACGCGCCTACTCCTGGCAAAACAATCGCTTGTGCGTTCCGGATGTCTTCCACCTTGTCCGAAACCGTGACATCGCATCCGAGAAATTCGAAGGCGCGGGAAACGGATCTCAAATTGCCCATGTGATAATCCACGATATGCACCAAGCGTTTCATTTCTTCGCCTACGCCGGCCACTCGGAAACCTGAGCCAAATCCGGAATCTTGCGCAAGGCATTGGAAAGTCTGTCGTAGACATCCGCGGCTTGCATTAGCTTCACCGTGCTGCAACCAATTTTCCCAATGGTTACGACGGGATTTTTGCCTCCCTCCAAAAAGGGCTGCACTTTATCGATGTCGTATTTTATGTCCTTGGTGCTTCGGCCGTAATATTTCATCGAGATTGCATGCACGGTGCCATCCAGCTCTTCCACGTCTCCCTTAAGCTCAATGAATTTGCGATACGGGACACCCACACTTTCTTCCACGTAGTGAAAAAAAGTCAGCGCCTTGCGATAATTGACCCCGAGCAACATGATTTTGGCGTTCCGGCGATGCATTTCTCCGAACAACGAAGACGACTCGAAGGAACTTTCGTTTTTCACCATCTCGGAGAGTTCTCTGGCTTGCCGACCCAACAGCGAAAATCCATGGATGGGATGATACACGCGATGCACGCCTTCCCACTGCATGAACATCTCGGAAAGAATCCCTGTCTGTGGCTTGGTGTGCGCTTTGCGGTACAGCTTTTTCTCCCCAAAATCATTCCAATTGAACGTGGGCATTATCAGCGTTCCGGACAGAAACACAACATCCAGCAACGCTTCGATAACTTTTTTCGGCCCTCCAACCACGCCGCCAAAAGCCTTGAAAGAACTTTGCACGAGCACCATATCTGTCGGAAGCAATCCCAGTCCTCGCAAACTTCTAATTTTTTATTAAATCCCCCGCTTATCTTCCACGATTCTTTTTTAAAAACAACCGCGCTAGATGTAAGGGGACAGCTTAAAAGCATTGATGTTTTTATTTTTTCATCGGATTCGGGATGAAGAAATAGCGATTAGCCGTTTTGTCGATTATCTTCCTGTTATACGCCGACAGATTTTCCATTGATATAGTTATATCGCTAGGCTTTGGGCCTATTTCAATAATTATCTGCCGGAGCGCTTCCGGCTGAAAGCCGCGCCTTTTAAGAGAGCGCAGCGTGCCCAAGCGCAAATCGTCCCAGCCGTTGTAGATGTTTTTCTCAATGCCCTCCCTTATCTGGCTTTTACTAAGAACCATTCCGGATAAAGAAAATCTGCCAAGGGTTATCGCCTGCGGATATTCCCATTTGAAGTGCTGGTAAAGAAATCGCTGCTTCACCTCGTTTGTCGAGTGCTCCTGGCCGCGGAATATATGCGTCACGCCAAGCACATGGTCGTCGATAGCAGAGGCAAAATTATACAGAGGCCAGACCTTTTTCTTCACTAATGGGTGCCGGGGCGCATCAACAATGCGGAAAGCAGGCCAATCCCTTACCGCCGGGTTCTTCGCCTCAAGATCTGTTTTTATGCGCAGGACCGCTTGGCGCTCCTTGAAACCCTTAAACATCCTTTTCCATTTCCGCATCTGGCTTCTTGCATCCAAGTTTCTGCATTCGCATGAACGCGATTTATCGCGAAGCGCCTTCCAGCGATCGCTTTCGCAGGTGCAGACATACGCAGCCGAGGCTTTTATGAGGCTTTCAGCAAACTTGTAATAGATATTGAGGCGCCTGCTTGCTATAGCCTCTGAGTGGACCCGGACCTGAAGCCATTTCAGGTCGTCCCTTATCCATTTGTAGAATTTCTTTTCCGGGATTTTTATTTTCGGGTCTGTGTCATCGAAGCGCAGGATAAATTTGCCTTTGTATTTTTTTGC
>CAZOWS010000162.1:0-3382 GCA_964583365.1 uncultured Actinomycetota bacterium | reverse complement strand
GGCCGCGCTGAAGCTGTGATTGGTCAACTGAGCAGTAAAACAGAGCCGGAAGGAAAAGTTCGCGAAAAGATAAAAGCTGGGAGACTAGGATTCGAACCTAGATAACGAGCTCCAGAGGCTCGAGGCTTACCATTAGCCGATCTCCCAATGGGTGGTTCTAATGAGGTACGGAGATAATACCCGAACTGAGACGAGCTTTCAACGCTTGCCGCTGCACCCTCGGCCCTATGCCGCACACTACTTCGTACGAAATCGTGCCAAGCCAGTCGGCGATGTCTTCGGCGCCGATGCTGTAATTGCCTTGGGCGCCGATCAACACTACTTCGTCCCCTGCTTCTACGGCGGGAATGTGGCCAATATCCACCATGAGATGATCCATCGTCACTCTTCCAATCACGGGCGCGAATTCGCCGCGGATTAGGACTTTGCCACGGCCGGAGAGGGCGCGCGAATAGCCGTCAGCGTAGCCTAGCGGGATCACGGCGACTTTCGTGGACTTGCTTACGGTGTGTGTGCGGCCGTAACTCACGGTTTGGCCCGTGGAAAAATTCTTGATCAGGCCCACGAGCGATTTCCATTCCAGGACGGGTTTCAACGCGAAATTGTGGGGATAGTCTTTCGTCGGATACAGGCCGTACAAAAATAATCCCGCGCGCACCATGTTGAAATGGGATTGGGAAATGCGAAAAATCGCGTTGCTGTTGGCCAGATGCGCCCATTGCAGCGGGAAACCCGCGCTGCGCGTCATTTGCACGGCGGCTTCGAATTTTTGCAATTGCTCTTGCGAGGGGGCGAGGTCTTCCTCGTCGGCGCTGGAAAAATGGCTGAGCATGCCTTCGACGCGCAGATGCGGCATGAGCCCGAGCTCGCGCAGAAATGTCCCCAGCTCGCGCACATGCGTCCCCAATCGCCCCATGCCGGTGTCTATTTTGAGGTGAACCGCCAGCCGCGTCCCGCGCCTTTGGGCTTTGTCATTCAACAGCGAGGCGACGTGGGAAGAACTGACCGCGGCTATCAAATTGTTTTCCAATAGCGCGTCGAGATCGTGCTCGAGAATGCAGCCGAGGACAAGAACGTGGGCCTCGGGCAAGGCTTCGCGCAGCTCTATTCCTTCCGTGACCGATGCGACTCCGAACCAGCGCACGCCTAAATTCCAGAGGGCTGGGGCGACGACGGCCATCCCATGCCCGTACGCATTGGCTTTGACAACGGCGAGCAACTGCGTGTCGGCGCTCATCCTGGATTGAATAAGGCGATGATTCCACGCGAGGGATTCGAGATTGAGTTCTACCCAGGAATTTGGCATCGGTTATTTTCCTCGCTCCCAGCGAAACACGGATCGAGGTTTGTTCTTGAATAGGATTTCTGCATCGGTTTTACGCAAATAAAAAGGCCGCACATCTGAGTCTCCACGCCGCTGACGGCTGAATTTCTTGGCTCCCAGAATAGCCAAATCGGCCGCGTCGGGGAAGCGGTCTTTTGTGTCCTGTGTAAAAGCAAGATCCTTCGCTGTGCTCAGGATGACAGTGACCTTTGATAGTTGGGGGCTCACGATGTGCGTGCGCGACTTTAAGAACGTTGCGACTTCGGATTCGGGGACTACTTTGGGAGGTTGGGGTTTTCCTTTGCGCCAGACTTGGGCGAAAAATTCGCGTTTTCTTGCGTCGAGTAGCAGCGTGATATGGGATGGGATGGATGACCCCCTCACCCTGGCCCTCTCCCCAGTTGGGGCGAGGGAACTTAAAAAACCGGAGAACAGAATTTCTAATGTAGGTATAGCGACTAGTGGGATTCCCAGGCCCAGGGACAGACCTTTTGCTGCGGCTATGCCCACTCTTAGGCCCGTGAAGGAGCCAGGGCCTTGGGAAACACAAATGAGATCCAAATCATTGAGACGCAGTTTTTGGGACTTGAGCAATTGTTGAATGCGCGGGATCAGCGTATCGGAATGTTCAAAATTTTCGCCGATGCACGGGGCCGCCGCCACTTTGCCGGCGACTAGCAGCGCGATGGAACCGCGCGCGGTGGCGGTTTCTATGGCTAGGATGTTTTTTGGCATTTGGAAATTAGGGACACGATCCCGATTTATGAAGCTAAATCGGGTCATGTCCCTAATTTCCCTGATTTCCTGCGGCAAATGATTTGTCGCGAGCTTGGCCCCGTGGACTTGAACGTGAGTACGCGGCTGCCGGGCGGCAAAAATTTTTGTACTTTGTCGGCCCATTCCACGACGGTCACGCCATCGCCAAAAAATTGTTCTTCGTACCCCAAATCCTCGAACTCCCTGTCGCTTTCCAAGCGATACACGTCGAAATGATACACGGGCAGGACTCCCCCATCGTAATGATGAATGAGCGTGAACGTGGGACTCACGACATCTTTCTTATCGATGCCGAGGCCTTCGCAGAGGCCTTGGATGAAAAGTGTTTTGCCGGAGCCCAGGGGCCCCACCAAACCGATCACGTCGCCTGGCCTCAGCAGCTTGGCGAACTGTTTGGCTATTCGTATCGTGTGAGCTCGGGATGTGCTGTTCCAACGCATGGTATTTTCCAGTTCAGAATTATTCGAAAGCCCGACGAATGGAACGCTGGAACGGTGGTTTCAATACGCCTTTTTCGGTGATGATGGCCGCAATGTACTTTGCCGGCGTGACGTCGAAGGCCGGGGAAAATACGCACACGTTTTTGGGCGCGGTGCGTTTGCCGAAGCCCATCGTGATTTCGTGTTCGGCCCGCTCCTCGATGGGAATGGATTTTCCTGTCGGGATTTTGCGGTCTATCGTCGAAAGCGGCGCGGCGACATAGAATGGAACTCCATGCGTTTTGGCGAGCACGGCCACCGGATAGGTGCCGATTTTGTTGGCGGTGTCGCCGTTGGCTGCGATGCGATCAGCGCCGACGATTACGGCATCCACCTTGCCTCGGGCCATAACGGTGCCTGCCATGTTGTCACAAATCAATGTCATGGGTATGCGGGCTTTGGTCAATTCCCAGGCCGTGAGGCGTGAGCCTTGCAACAGCGGTCGCGTTTCATCCACGAAGACATGCAGCTTGCGGCCTTTTTCCACGGCGCGATAAACGGGCGCCAACGCGGTGCCATAGCCGGATGTGGCTAGAGCGCCGGCGTTGCAATGCGTGAGAATGTTCTTCTTGCCGATTAGCAGCAACGCGCCATAGTCTCCGATAGTCTTGCCGGCACGGAGATCTTCTTGGTGAATATTACGGGCTTCTGTTTCTAGGGTGGCGCAGAGAGTGTACCGGGCTAGATCCTTCGCTGCGCTCAGGATGACAGAGGGGGCCATGACAGTGGGCGCGATGACAGAAGAGACAAGGACGCTGCGCATTCTCTCCAGCGCCCAGAATAGATCCACTGCCGTGGGGCG
>CAZOWS010000161.1:0-2858 GCA_964583365.1 uncultured Actinomycetota bacterium | reverse complement strand
TATCCAAGACACAAAATCGCACGATGGGGCCCGCGCCGCTCCCGACAGTCGCTGCTCACGAACTACGACAGCCCGTTTATCCCTCCATAGCTGATTCCTACCGGTCATTCTTATGATTTCTTTTTGGAATCCCTCATGACATTGCGCATTCATAACACGTGGAGCGGGCAGAAGGAGGATTTTGTGCCTTTGCGGGCGGGTGAGGTGGGGATGTACGTGTGCGGCGTCACCGTGTACGACGAGTGCCATCTTGGGCATGGGCGCGCGTACGTGGCGTTCGATGTTATCGCGCGCTATCTCGCGTTTTGCGGGTATCGCGTGAACTACGTGCGCAATGTCACTGACGTGGATGACAAGATTATCGAGAAGGCCCGTAAAGAAGGCGTGGGGGTGGGGGAGATTTCGCAGCGCTATTACGAAGAGTTTAAGACGCAGATGAAGGCTTTGGGGTTGCGCGATCCCGATAAGGAACCCCGGGCCATGGATCATATTGCGGAGATGATCTCGTTGATAGGGCGTCTTGTCGAGAAGGGCGTTGCCTATGCGGTGGGTGCCGATGTGTTCTTTGACGTGGGGAAATATCCCGGCTACGGAGGATTGTCGAAACGGAATGCGGACGATTTGATGGCCGGCGCGCGCGTGGAGGTGGATGCGCGAAAAAAGAGTCCACTGGATTTTTCGTTGTGGAAATCGGTGAAACCCGGCGAGCCTTTCTGGGAAAGCCCTTGGGGTAATGGGCGGCCGGGATGGCATGTCGAGTGCTCGGCTATGTCCATGAAATATCTGGGGGAGACATTCGATCTGCATTGCGGAGGGCAGGACTTGATTTTTCCTCATCATGAAAACGAAATCGCGCAGTCGGGCGCGGTTACAGGAAAACCGCTCGCGCGTTATTGGGTGCACAATGGCTTCGTGATGTTCAAAAGCCATAAAATGTCCAAGTCGCTGGGCAACGTGTCTACGTTGGCGATTTTGTTCAAGCAATTCGGCGCCGACGCGATCAAATATTTTTTATTGTCCCGGCATTATCGCAGTCCTGTGGATTTTGACGCGCTGGAGATGGAAGAAGCCAAAAAGATTTTGGATAAGATCAACAACACGCTTGGATTGGCGCAGGCGCGATTGCAGGAAGGTGATCTGGGAGGGTTTCCGCAAGGACCTGAGTCGCGGACCATAGCTGCATTTCGCGAGGCAATGGACGATGATTTCAATACGCCGAGGGCGATTGCTTTGATGCATGAATTGCTGGGTGAAATTCACGCGCAACTCAAGTCCAACGGGAACACCGGTGCATTGAAGCGCTTGGTTTCGGAATTGATCGTGATATTGGATGTGCTCGGCGTCCCGTATCATGCGTTGGCATTGGCCAAGGTTCAGTCGCAAAAGGCGATGACGCCGCAAGAAGAAGCCAGTTTGCTCGCGAAAGAAACACTTGGCGACGGCGACATCGTTGCTCTGATTGGAGCGCGTAACGCGGCTAGGGATGCAAAGGATTTTGCTTGCGCGGATAGAATTAGAAACGGGCTTGCGCAGAAGGGAATTGTTTTACGCGATGAAAAAGGAGCCACCACGTGGGTCAAGGCCACCGTCAAGGCAAGCTGATCACGCTGGAAGGTCCAGACGGTTGTGGGAAAACCACGCAATTGTTGCTTCTGAGCAAGGCGCTGGTGAAAGAGGGTCACGATATTTTGGTCACGCGGCAACCCGGCGGCACTGCCATGGGGCGCAAACTCCGGAAAATTTTGCTCGACGCGAAAAATGTTTCCTTGTCCGAAAGGGCGGAACTGTTTCTTTATTTGGCCGATCGCGCCCAGCACGTGCACGAAGTTGTGGCACCAGCCTTGAAGGCTGGTAAAATTGTTTTGGTGGATCGGTATATGGATTCGACGTGGGTGTATCAGGGTATAGGACGGGGATTCCCGTTGGCGCTGGTTGAGGCATGCAACGTTTTTGCGGTCATGAATTGCATGCCGGATCTGACGTTTGTGTTTGATATTGCGGCCGAAAAAGGGCTGGCTCGCAGTGGTTCGCGTGGTGCATTGGATAGAATGGAGGCGCAAGCGCTCTCGTTTCACCGGCGCGTGCGCATGGGCTTCTTGCGATTGAAAAAAAGATTTCTGCGTCGCGTGATTGTTTTGGATGCCACGCGCTCGCCGGCGGAGATTCACTTACGGGTTCGTGATGTGTTGCGCGGAAAACTAGGGATTTGATCATGCAGACTGCAATGGGCAGAATTGTCGGGCACGTGAGACAGCGCGAGGCCTTGTCGCGTTTGATCGCTGCGGGCACGGCGGATGGCACCTATCTTTTTTCGGGTCCTGAAAATATCGGCAAGGAGTCCGTAGCCATGGCCATGGCTAAGACGCTGCTTTGCGAAGCGACGGGAAACCTTGGTTGCTCGGAGTGCAAGAGTTGTCGTGATGTGGAGGTCCAGCGGCATCCTGACCTTGTTGTCCTGTCTCCCCAAGGGGCGAGTCAGAGTATCGGTAAGGACGAAATCGATAGGCTGCAACATGGCGCTCAACGAACGAGCTTTCATGGTGGCTGGAAAGTGGCGATTGTGCGCGAGGCGCATCATTTGCACGCACAGGCCGCGCCTGCTTTGCTAAAAATTTTGGAAGAGCCGCCCGCCAAGTCGGTATACATATTAGTTTCGCATAAAAAGTATCAGATATTACCGACCTTGCGCTCGCGTTGCCGCATTCTTGAGTTTTCGCTTTTACCCGACACGCAAATGCGCGAGGCGCTGCAAAAAGAATTTTTGGGCGACCCCTCCCGCTTGGAGACTGTTTTGAAATTATCCGGTGGGCGACTGGGAATGGCGTTGGCGATGGCAAAGACAGATTACTTTTCTTCAC
>CAZOWS010000160.1:0-5036 GCA_964583365.1 uncultured Actinomycetota bacterium | reverse complement strand
GTTACAGCACATTGCCCTAATGCGCAAGCAAGCTACCGAGCAAAGATTCTACGAGATGTTTCTAAAGCGTTTTGCTGCGTCTCCAGAAATAGTAGGAGCAAGGTATTATAGGGAAATGAAGGCAACCTATGGAGCGCGGGTGGAAAGGATTCGCTCGTGGCAGGAAATCATTCCGTTTGTGCAAGAGCATGGCATCCAAAGAATATTTTTAGATTTCGACATGACGGTCTTTCGCAGCAAAGGTTATTACAATTCCGATCCGTATGTCAGCAGGCGTCTAGCGCTGGAAGAACCGCGGGAATTTGTTGTCAACGAATTCATCGCGGGTGATGATTTTCTGACGGGAGAATTAAACTTTGTTGAATTGGTGGAGCTGGACGTGCCGGATGTGCTGCTGCATTTACAAAAGCTTGGCGTCGAAATCATTGTTTGGACGGCACGAGGTAAAAATACCGGAGAGGAAGAGAAGGTAAAAGCACAATTTCAGAAAATCGGCGTGAACATTCAGACGGTGATTCTTTGCGAGGGGCGAAAGAAAGAAGGCATGGAGGATTGGTACAAGGCGAACGAGAAAGGGGGTAACGCGCAGCGCTCACCGACACTCGTGATAGATGATAGTGCTAGCAATATTCGTAAAGTAATTACGGATCCCTATCTGGGACACAACTTGTATGCATTGGTAGCCAAATTCGTGCCGGAGGGACATCGCGATGAATATTGCTGGGACTACGTGAAAAGCGGATACGATGCGTTGAAAGACGGACAAATGGATAATGCTTTGGGATGTTTCATGAATGCATTCCGGCTTGCGCTGGAGAAAGAAAAAACCGCTACGATAGAAAAGTTGATCAAGGTAATACAGACCTTGACCCAAACGCATGCGAGGGAGCGTAAAGTACGCAAACTTTGGCTGTTCTTGGAAGAAAAAGGTTTGGCCAAGCAGCTTAGCCAGATGTCTATGGAGGAGGTTGACAGAAAAAGATTCGGCATATTGCTGCCAAACTACATTGCGGAAATTCCTAAAATAGATCCCGAAATCCGATTGCCCACGCTCGTGGATGCGGCTGCCTGGCCCCAAAATTCTGAGCCTTCTCTGGAGGCGATGCGCGCGGGCGGTTTTATTATTCCCATTGGAAATTTTCAGGAAGTGTGGGGCTTCTCCCTGAACCTGACAAGGCTGGATGCGACGCTGGCGCAGAAAATTTATTGGCCACGCGAGTACGTGGAGCCTTCGATTCCCGAAGGATTGCGATCGCTGCTGACACAGCACGATTGGTTTGCGCCGACGCTGGTTGCATGGGTGCGTTTGAGCGAAGGCGTTGTAGCACTTGCGGGCTCCCGCCAGGTGGATGCCGCAAGACTTATCCTGGACATAGCGGCTTAGAATTTCGGGGACAGCGACCTTCTTTGCCTCTAGAATACCCACGTGAAGAAGTCCTCCGTGAAACACGCGTTGCGCCTTGCGATTGCCCAGATCAACCCTGTCGTTGGTGATTTGGATGGCAATGTCCGAAAAATCATTGCTGGTATGGCGCAGGCGCGTGAAGTTAAGGCTGATTTGGTTTTGTTTCCCGAGCAGGTGATTCCCGGCTATCCCGCCGAAGATCTTGTGTTGAAAAAACAATTCGTGAAAGACAATTTGCGCGCCTTGGATAAAGTCCGCGCGGCGAGCAAGGGTTTGACGGCTATTGTCGGGTTCATAGATTCCCACAAGGGGCTTTCTTACAATGCCGCGGCGGTTCTTTCCCACACCAAACATTGCGCAACCTATCGCAAAATGTATTTGCCCAATTACGGCGTGTTCGACGAAAAACGCATTTTCGCGTCTGGAGATAGCCCGTTGCTGCTGGAACACAAAGGTGCAATACTCGGCCTGAATATCTGCGAAGACATTTGGGTGGAGCATGGCCCCAGCGATAGCGCGGCCCAAGCGGGAGCGCAGCTCGTGATGAATATTTCCGCCTCTCCCTATCATCTTCGCAAGGGAAAAGAGCGCGAAAGCTTGTTGATGCGCCGAGCGAAATCTCGGCGGGTGTGGATCGCCTACGCCAATATGGTGGGAGGGCAGGATGAAATCCTGTTCGACGGTCAGAGCGTGATCGTCAGCCCGCAAGGCCAAATTGTAAGCCGTGCGCAGGCTTTTGTGGAAGAAATGATCGTTGCGGATATTCCGCTAGGATCAACCACGCGTGCACGCGATGCGTCGAAAAAGAGCGCGATTGTGCGATTCCATGATGTCTCTAGCCACGTGCGCAAATCGATTACGCCGATTTTGCATAAACATCGGGAGGAGGTAGAAGAAATTTTGCAGGCGTTGATCCTTGGCACGCGCGATTACGCTCACAAAAATGGATTCGAGAAAGCCGTGTTGGGTCTCTCGGGCGGCGTAGACTCAGCGCTTGTCGCCGCGATCGCGGCCGAGGCGCTCGGACCGGCCAATGTCATCACGGTATTCATGCCCTCTCGATTTTCCTCGCTGCAGAGTCTGGAGGACGCGCAGGCCCTTGCGAAAAATTTGAACCTGCGTCTGGAAATCACCGCTATAGACACGGTGCAGGAAAGTTACTTGACCCAGCTCAAACCCTATTTTAAAGGATTGCCCTCCAACATTGCCGAAGAAAATTTGCAGGCGAGAATTCGTGGTAATTTTCTGATGGCGCTCTCCAATAAGTTTGGCTGGCTTGTCTTGACTACCGGAAATAAAAGCGAGACCAGTGTCGGCTATTGCACGCTGTACGGGGACATGGCAGGCGGATTCGCTGTAATCAAAGATCTTTTCAAGGATCGCGTGTACCGGTTGGCGCGGCATATCAATGCCAGGGCCCACCGCGAGATCATTCCCCAAAGTATTCTAACGAAAGAACCCACGGCCGAGCTGAGGCCACAGCAAAAAGATTCCGATAGCATTCCACCGTATCCGCAATTGGATCCAATTTTAAAGGGGTACGTCGAAGAAAATCTTGGCGCCAACGACTTGATCCAAAAAGGGTTTAACGCTGCGCTCGTGCGCCGCGTCGTGCAGCTCGTGGACTCTAACGAGTACAAGCGAAGACAGGCTCCGCCCGGCATCAAAATCACGCCGCTCGCGTTCGGTAAAGACAGGCGCTACCCGATCACCAATCGGTATCGCTGATTGTCCTTGCAATTCCCAACCCTCAGAATTACGATTAAAAAGAGCATTTGTTGGAATAGGAGACATCATGGGACCACAAGAGTACGACGATCAACTGGGTGATTTGCTTGCTGAATTTGAGGCCGCGCTTCGTGAGCATTTGAAGATATCGGACGAATTTCAAGATCTGTTGGATTATCTTACCAAGAAGCATGGCACCATCTCTCTCTATGTGGCTGCTCAGGTTATGGGGGCGGAGCTCGGGGGGAAAAAGAAAACCAGAAAGACGGCCAAGAAAAAGGACTTGCCCCTGCGCTTTGAGTTGAACCGGGGCGACGTGGATTTTTTGCGCGGGCTTAAGATCAACGCCGACATCTGATGCCGCACGGATGAATTCACCCGATCACGCGATTTCCATTTTTACTGCTTTCCTAGCGGGACTTGTCTCGTTTGCTTCTCCCTGTGTGTTGCCGTTGGTTCCTGTGTACATCTCCTTTATCACAGGCGTGTCGCTCAAGGAATTGACCAGTGAAAATTCTCCCAAAGCCTCACGGCGCGCGGCCCTGATCAATTCGATTTTCTTTATTCTCGGATTTTCTTTTGTCTTTGTCGCGTTGGGCGCAACAGCATCTTTTATTGGCCGCTTTCTTTTGGACTACATGCGCTGGATCACGATGGTCGGTGGTGGACTCGTCGTGCTTTTTGGCATTCATATGACCGGCATATTTCGCATCGGTTTTCTTCAAAACGAAAAACGCGCGCGTGTGTCCACGAAAAAATTCGGATACTTTGGTTCTTTTCTTATCGGCGTGGCTTTTGGCGCAGGCTGGACGCCTTGCGTGGGGCCGATTCTGGGGTCTATTCTTGTGCTCGCGAGCACGCAAGAATCCGTGTGGCAGGGAATTATTCTGCTTTCTTTTTACTCGGCCGGTATTGGTATACCGTTGTTCGCCGCAACGCTCGGCATCAGCGCGTTCATGTCATTTTTTAACAAATATAAAAAATGGATTCACACCGTGGAGGTGCTGTCCGGTGTTTTGCTGATCGTGTTGGGAATTTTATTGATGACGGATAAGTTTTCCATTCTGACAAGCAAACTCGCGTTCCTCTCTCCCGAAAACACCGCCGAGCAAAAACCATGACCGCGTATCGCGGCGGCGTGGGCATGTGGTCCTACTATTTGCATCGCCTCACGGGTATCGGCGTGTTGCTGTTTCTGTTCATTCATATTTTGGATACGGTTCTGTTGGGTTGGGGGCCGGAGGTGTACAACAAGGTCATGTCCATCTATCACCACCCCGTATTCCGCGTGGGCGAGGTCGGGTTGTTCGGCGCGGTGTTGTTCCACGCTCTCAACGGGATTCGTATCATACTCATAGATTTTTGGGAAAAAGCTGCGGCCTATCAGAAAGAAATTTTTTACGCGGAGGCCGCGGTGTTCGTAGTGTCTTTTACCTGGGCTGCGGTCATCATGCTTAAACCCCTTTTCGGAGCGGTGTAAATGCAGGCCGAAGCGCGAGTCGCAACCGGTCGGCCAAAGCCCGCTGGGGGATTCGAGCTTTTTGCGTGGTTTTTTATGCGGCTCTCGGGTCTTGCGCTTTTTATTTTAGCGATCGGCCATCTCGCGATCATGCACTTGATCAACAGCATTGATTCTATCAACTACGCATTCGTTGCCGCGAGATACACGACGCCGTTCTGGCGCTCTTACGACATGCTGATGCTGATTTTGGCGCTGTTGCACGGCTGCAACGGCCTGCGCACTGTCATCGAAGATTATTGTCACAAGCCCGCGCTGCGCCTGGTATTGCTGTCGCTGCTTTGCACGGCGCTTCTCGTTTTTCTTATCATCGGATGCATGATTATCGTAACTTTCCAGCCAGGTTCTTTCGCGAAATAGCATGACACAACATCATCAATTCGA
>CAZOWS010000159.1:0-2943 GCA_964583365.1 uncultured Actinomycetota bacterium | reverse complement strand
GGTGGAAAGCCAGGCAAACTTTCTGTTGGTAAAAATATTGGCCCGGGATCTTAACGCGGGCCAGTTGTGCGAGAGACTGCTAGCCAAGCGCATCGTCCTGCGTGATGCTTCGAATTTTTACGGCTTGGACGAAAGCTATTTCCGTGTCGCCATAAAGACCGAAGCGGAAAATAGAATGCTGTTGGCCCTGCTTTCGGAAACAATTGCAGCGCCCACTTGTCTTTAATCTAAACGTGCAAAAAATTCCCATTTTCGCTTTGCTGTTTGTCGCTCTGATCGCTGTCTTCTTTGTCCGCGCGATGTTCCGGGACGAACGGCAACAAATAGACGCTCTTCTGCAGGAAACACAATGTTCAAGGCAGGAGTTGCAAACTTGTCTGGAACAGCGCAACAGAATAGTGCGACTCGCTACCAGAATTGGAAACTTTGATCAGACAATGCCCGCGGAAGCAATCTTGACTCAGTTGTCGTTGCAAGGTCTCAGGGATGTCAAATATTCAAAGCTTGCTGATATGCTCGCTGGTGCCCAAAACAGGCTCGCGTTGAGCCATTTGTGCTACGAGAAACGGGCAGGGCGGCTTCGCACCGAAATGGAAAAACCGCTCGGAGTGCTGACGTCACGCCTGTTTCATATTTCTTCTCCCACGCCTTGGACCGAAAATGTCTGACTTGTTATTGCATTGGCCTCTTCAAATTGTCATCGCCTTCGCACTCGACATTCTGCTCGGCGATCCCGAATATTATTTTCATCCCGTGCGAGTGTTTGGTAAGGCGATAGAAAAACTTGAGCCCCGATTGCGCAACTATTTTTCCAATCTCTATGTTGGGGGCGTACTGCTCGCTCTGTTGGTCATCGGCGGTGCCGCACTGGGCACATGGATTCTGCTGGCTATCAGCACGCATCTTTCGGTTTGGTTGGGCGCGCTATTTCGGATCTATTTATTTTACGCTTGCCTCGGCGCCGGATGTCTCGCCAACGAAGTGCGATCGGTTCTCTCCTCGCTGCGCGCAGAAAATATTACCGAAGCTCGTTCGCGATTGAGCCGCATCGTGGGTAGAGATACAAAGGACATGGACGAAAAGGAAATTCTTCGCGCGCTCGTCGAGACGACGGCGGAGTCCACGGTGGACGGAATTGTGTCCGTTTTATTTTATGCATTTCTCGGAGGGCCAGTGCTTGCGATGGCGTTTAAGGCTGCAAGCACGTTGGATTCTATGGTCGGATATAAAAATGAACGTTATCGCGAGTTCGGCTGGGCCTCCGCGCGCGTGGACGATGCTTTGAATTATATTCCCGCGCGTATCGGCGCAAATTTTATTTGTCTCGCGAGTCTTGCGACGGGAGATTCATTCCGACGCGCCGCGATCACGGTGATACAAGATGCGCGTAGCCAGCCGAGCCCCAATAGCGGCTATCCGGAGGCTGCGTTTGCGGGAGCGCTTGGAATTCAACTGGGTGGCCGCAACGTGTATCAAGGCAAAGCCGTGGATAAATCTTTTCTAGGGCGGGCAATAAATAATTTATCCGTGACCATTGCCGAGCGCTCTTTGCGACTGATGTTCGCAACGGCCATTCTGTGCTTGTTGGCGGGTCTTCTTCTAAGCCACGCTAATTCAATAGCATCGGGAACAATACGCATAAATTAACTGTTGACAGTCTCTTGTGAATGCTTAAACTCTAAGTGTCTTAGAATTCAAAACTTACATAATGAGTGGGCAGGCCATTACGGGGCGTAGCGCAGCCTGGCTAGCGCGCCTGCCTTGGGAGCAGGAGGCCGGTGGTTCGAATCCACTCGCCCCGATTTTTTAGGGTTAGCGATGAATAGGCGCCTGTAGCTCAGTTGGATAGAGCATCTGTTTTCTAAACAGACGGTCGCCCGTTCGAGTCGGGCCAGGCGCACGAAACGTTGTAGCACGGTTGTGATGGAGTTGTTTTGTATTGTACTTGCTTTTGTATTTTGTGACAGAATTCAATAGGAGGAAACATGGCGACAATTACCAAGAAACAATTAGCAGATAATATAGCTCTCGATTTGGGGCTGACCCAAATGGAGACGAAAAAAGTTATCGAAGCCTTTTTGGAAAAGCTCAAGACGCATCTGTCCGGCGGGGACAGAATTGAGCTGAGAGACTTCGGTGTCTTTAGCGTGAAAGAAAGAAAGTCGCGTCTGGGGCGCAATCCGAACAAGCCTCAGGAAGTAGTGACAATTCCAAAACGGCGTGTTGTGCATTTTAAAGTCGGCCGCGAGTGGAAGAAGAGAGTAGACGCGACACCTATCGTTTCCTAAAGGCATTTTCTTTTTTGTTTTTGCATTCTGTGAAAGAATACGATTGAGCCGCCACATAGTGGTGGACGGGTACAATCTGCTTTTTGCTGTCGGCAAGTCGCCGCGCGAGAGCGATCGCAATGAGTTATTGAATGCGCTTGCGGCGTACAAAAGCAGAAAGAATGTGGACATCACCGTAGTATTCGACCGCAAAACCGGTGATCCCTCGGAGGGACGACAGGTACTGTTGCATCAAGGCGTACGCGTGGTGTTTACTGCGCCTTTTCAGGAAGCCGACGAAATCATTTGCAACGTGGTGGATGACGCCAAACGGCCCAAAGATATTCTTGTTGTCTCTTCCGACAAGGCCGGCGTCAGCAAGTACTGTAGGAAAGTGGGAGCAGAAATTATCAGCAGCAAAGAATTTTATGAATTTCTGCAACGTAGCCGCAGCGGGAGTGGGAGCGGGAATCCATCGCGAGGGAAAGACGATGGGGAAGATGAAATTAAACCCACGCCCGGCAAAGATGATATAGACTATTACTTCGAGAAGTTTACCGAGTAGTTTCCAGCCTTGTGGTGGGTGTAGCTCAGCCGGATAGAGCACCAGGTTGTGGCCCTGGGTGCCGCGGGTTCGAATCCCGTCACTCACCCGTTTTTTTTAATATCCATGCAG
>CAZOWS010000158.1:0-2672 GCA_964583365.1 uncultured Actinomycetota bacterium | reverse complement strand
AAAAAGAGCGCAAGGTCTATTTCTGGAACTGGGCAGAATTGCAGGACCAGGGCAATCGCTTCGAAAACTTTATCGCGTGCCATTTGCAGAAGTTCGCGAGCCTATACAGCGATCTGGGCATAGGAAAGTTGGAATTATTTTACTGCCGGGATAAGGACGCAAGAGAGGTGGATTTTCTTCTCGTGAAAGACGGTAAGCCCTGGACATTGGTAGAAGCAAAACTGGCGGATGCCACGCCGTCGTCCGCCCTTTTAAGATTCATGAGGGCCTTGGGATTAAAGAAATCTTTTCAGGTCATCGGCACCGGCGGCGTGCACGTGAAGAGGACTTTCAGCGAGGGAACGGTGCATGTGTTGAGCGCCGACATTTTTCTGAGGGACTTGCCGTAGAAAATTCACCTCCTACCCGACACCCCGTCCCCCTTTGTAAGGGGGACTACAGGGGGGTAGATCCCGGGAATTAAGTGATTTAGTATGATGTCCCCAATTAGGCGAATTAGGCAGCGGCATCCACTAGCTGGGGGAATATGGGATTGCGAGGTTGGGCGGGAAGGTTGATGATATTTATTTCCGGCCAATCGCGCTCATCTTCCTCCATTTCGCCAGAGAAGGTTTCATCCTGGGAATGCGTCAGGTAGTTCAGCATGATTTCGTCCTCTCCCAGGGAGCTGCTCCCGAGCCAACCAAAGGCGCCCGCAATCTCGTCGGTGGCAAATCCTTCGTCCTTTAGATACGTCCCGATTTGATGCTCGGTGGGTTCGCGTTGCTTATCTCGGCGAAAAGTGCGGATGAAAGAAAACATTGCGCGAAGAACCTGGCGTAATTCTGTTGGTTGTTTCTCTCGGTAAAGTCTTTTGGGAGCGAAAGAAAAAAGAACCGCTAGATATTGGTCAAAGCGCGCTATTTTATTATTACCTCGGAGCCAGTCGTTAAAAGGATTGTACGTCTGGGGAGCGCGGAGGAGCATATCGACATACACCTCATTCAAATCCTGGCTTGCATTACGTGGAATAAGGGCAGCATGCCACGTTACCAATAGATCCCCCGCTTTTTTCCTAACGTCTTCACGAAAACTAAACAGCAACTTTCCCGTTTCCAAAAGCAGATTTTCGTAATCTTGTTGTTTCGCTTTTATCATCAGCAAAACTTTATCGGCCTGCCACTGTGCCAATTCCTTGAGCTTCCCATCTTCAAAACCCTTTTGGGCATCCATTAAGGTATCTATGTGTTGCCAGCGCGTGGAATTCACAAAATGCCTCAGGAATAAAATAATTTCTCGCGTATGCAAGTTGCGCAACAAAGTCCTTAGAGCCATCAGATCTTCCCATTCCGCGGCAGAATCATTGTTCATGTCCGGTAAGGCACCATTGTTGCGAATCATTTGCCAGACCAAAGGCCTCATCGCATCGGTGCTAACCCAGCGTATCGCCCTATCCACGGAGAGGAAAGGCTCTGCATCCATAGTTTGCAATGAAAGCAGGCTCAACACTTTTTTGCGATCCGTTTTATACCTAACGGAAGAAGCCAATTGCACAGCCTGGGCCGGCGTAAAAACTTTTCTTCCTTGTTGATCCCTCGTATCCAAGAGTAGGTCCGCCCGTGCACGGATCTGCTTGAACCGCGGCGACGCAGACATGGTCACTATGTCGTGAAGGCTGTAGGGCATGGCCTCTTCCAAAAACGCCTTTACCCTCCCCATCGATCGACGGTAATGCGGATCAAATGCCAATAGTTTGGCAGCATGCAGTATCTCCGACATATTCGCGTCGTCTGCTTTTCCTTTCAACTTTTTTAACCGTTTGAATGCTGCCTTGAACCGTTGCACAATTTTTTCGGAATCCTTCGATATCGCAAGTCTCACAGCCTCGGGCATGGAAAAGGCTTTCCTACCGCGCGGAAATTCATATTGCAGAAGCATGAGAGCTTTTTCCATCGCGATCAACTGGTCAGCACTATGCACAAGCCTCAAGACCTGGCCAAGATGGAACATCGCTTTGCCTTGCGCGTCTTTCACATGGCCGATCTGGTGAAGATATCGCGCCCGACCCGCAATGTCTCGGTACCACTTGCACCAGCGCAAAGATTCCGACCAGGACATATGCTGGCCATTCACCCTCAATTGCACGAGCGCATAGCAAATCGCTTTTAGATTCGTTGCCATGTTCGCTTGCAATTTCTGCATGTGTTCGATAAGACAATGATTCAACACGGTTTCCTGATCCTTTTTGGAAAAAGCCCAAACCAATGTTGGGCCATGCATTCTTTTGAAGAAACCAACTTTTTCGCCACCGATACTGATCTCTATGGAATTCTCTATTGCGGTTTCGACAGGGGGTAGAAAACCCTTAATTTTATTGGCCCACAGGCCTGGCTGCCGCATCGATAGCGCTCTGATGCCATTGATGGAAACAGCGATTTCTTCGGCCGCGACCAGCGCGGGGGCTTCGCCTTCGTGGATGAATTTCAGGACAATGTCCTTGTCCTTGGCGGCAAAGGCCCAAATCATCGTCTGACTCTTTCTGCGCTTGAAGAATGTCATGGATTGGGATCCCACGGGCAACACAATTTCATTTTCCGTATGCTCGTCCACGTTCGGTAACAGAGCCAGCAGACGCTTGGCGCGCTCTTGGGCATTGGGCACGCCAAGTCGATCCAAACCCGCATCACCGGCTT
>CAZOWS010000157.1:0-6602 GCA_964583365.1 uncultured Actinomycetota bacterium | reverse complement strand
TTCCCAAGAGGTTCAACACAGGAAAGAGCGCTTGCGCGAGCGCATGGAAAAACTCAAAGAAGAAGACCCTGAAAAATTTGAAGCCATGAAAAAGAAGATGATGAAAAAAAACATGGAGCGTATAGAGAAATTGCGAGAGAGCGACCCCGAGAAATTCCGTGAAGAAATGCAAAAACACCGGGAAAAGATGGAGGAAAAACTTCAAGAACTCAAAGAGTCTAATCCCGAAAAATATCAAGAGATCATGGCCAAGCAACAGGAGAAGCGGAAACAAAAAATGGAGGAATTTAAAACCAAGAACCCCGAAAAGTACGAACAGTTTCTAAAAAATAACCCTGATGCGGCCGAGAAAATGGAGAAGGGCGAATTTCCGCGTAAGCGAGAATACAATGCGGACAATGAAGATGGGGATCGAGGCGGGGACAGACAGGAGCGCCGTGAAGACAGACGGGATCACCGCGAGGACGGACAGGATCGCCGTGAGGACAGACGGGATCACCGCGAGGATAATTCCGATTTCCGTGAAAACAGACAGGATCGCCGCGAGGACAGACACGAGCGCCGTGAGAACAGACGCGAAGGAAGGGAAGGAAATCAGAATCAACAAAACGATAGACCCAAAAAGAATTGGGGCAAAAAATCTCAACGCGGCGACGGCCAGCAATAGAATCCCATGACTCCCGAAGAAGCAATACTAGCGAAAATCCAGGGCGGCGATGCGGAAGCCTTCGCCGTCCTGGTGAATCAATATAAGGAAAGAGCTTTGCGCGTGGCCTACGGATTCGTCCAAAACTGGGAGGATGCGCGCGATGTTTCGCAAAATGCGTTCATCAAGGCGTTCAGGAATTTGGGGAAATTCAGGGGCCAGTCCGGATTTTACACGTGGTTCTATCGAATCCTGGCCAACAGCGCGAAGGATTTCTTACGAAAACGCTGGTGGCACCGGTTCCGCCAACACGTGGTCACCACGCAAGACGGCCAAAGAGATCCGATGGATTCCGTGGCCGACAGTTCCAAAACCGCCGCAGAAGTGGCGCTGAGTCAAGACCTCCTGCATTGCATCGAGGAGTTTATGCAGGAATTACCATGGGCGCAAAAACAGGTGGTCGTATTGCGCTACAACGATCATTTGAGTTTGGAAGATATCGCCGAGCAATTGAACAAAGCCATCGGCACCGTGAAAGCCCAACTTTTCAGCGCCCATCACGCGCTGCGGAAAAAAATTCAGGATATCGAGAAAGGGGGCATTCGCCATGTCTGAGCCATCCCAAGATCACGACCAGAATTTGGAAAAATACTTTGATAAAAAGAAGCGCGAAGCCATACCCGAAACGATCACGGAGGGTTACACCAAAAATGTCATGCAAAGATTACAAACATCCAAGTCGGTATGGAGGGTTTTGCCCCTGCCCATTCTCGGCTGCATGGTGGGTATTGCCCTAATCTTCGCATTCTGGCATCTGTGGCAACAACATGTTGTCAGAATTCCGGCTCCTTCCCTCTCGGCCATCGAAATAGAACGGGATGCAGCGGTGCTAGCCCAGGTCTCCCCGGCGGATTTTCCGCTGATGCCTGACCAGGACATTCTGCTCCAAATAGAAATGCTGGACGGATTCGTCGTCGCTATGGAATCGAAGAAAGGCCAAACCCTGAGCATTGTAGAAGAAACGCAAATACTATCCGCGGTGGGCGGCGAAGAAAATTCGGGTGAAACTACGTTGCAAGAGTTGGAATGGCTAGACGAGATGGAAGCAACGGGAAATTCGAGTCAAGCAAAGCGTGCTTAATGCTACGGGGAAACGGATGATACTTGAGTCAAATCGGCAGCCTTGTCCTTGTTTTCCTGATGCTCAACAGCTCGCGATATGACTTCGGCGTTCGTCATGCCGCGCTTCTTACCGAGAAAAGGTTTGGCTAAAAGATACAGAATGTCTCGCAAAGGCATGTAGCGGAACAGGCGTCGTAGAAGCGTAAAAGCCTGGACCGGATAATGCGTGAGTTTGTAGACAAACAGACGTCGCAAACCAGCCGTTCGTTCGTTATTGATCGTCTCACCCGGTAAACAGGTGGGATCGATGGACGAACATTTAAAATACTTGTACCAATCTGCGGTGTCACTCACTAAACCGCGCTTCACGTACTCATGCCAAAGAGGCGTTCCGCGATACACGCAGAGGCGATTGAATGCGAAAGTGTCCAGCGGCAGTTTGGCCGCAAAATCAAATGTCGCTTTCATGTCTTCGACGGTCTCACCCGGATTGCCGACAACGAAGAATCCGTGCACGATTTCGATGCCGGCCTTCTTCGCGTTTGTCACCGCGATTTCCATCTCTTCCAGCGTTTGACCCTTCACGAGCCTGTCGAGCACCTTTTGGCTGCCGCTCTCCATGCCAAACATCAACGTCCGGCAATTCGCCTTGGCCATCGCGGGGAAAAGATGCTGCACGACCGAGTCCACGCGCCCCTCGCAGCCCCATTGTATGGTGAGTTTCGCTTCGTTGTAGCCCTCGCAAATCGCCTCGATACGCTTGGTTTGCAAAAGGAAGTGATCATCCACAAAATAAATCGAACCATAGCCCTGCGCTTCTAAATGCTTTAGCTCTTCCAAAACATGCTGCGGACTGCGGGACCGCCACTTGCCTTCGTTGAATATGGGTATGTCGCAAAATATGCATGTCCACGGACAGCCGCGCGAAGTCTGCATGGTCGTGAAACGCTCCATGGATAAAACCACCGGCACATCCAGCGGCATGGACTCGACAAATTCCAACGCCAAACTCTCGCGATCGGGAAAAGGCCACTGATCGAGCGCGCGCTCCAACACGCGGTCGGGATTGTGCAATACCTTGCCGTCCTTCGCCCACGTGAGGCCTACCACAGATGCAGGATTCTCCAGATTCTCGAGCAAATCCAAAAGAAGCTGCTCGCCATCGCCGCGACAAACAAAGTCTACCTCGGTGCATTGTTGCTTGACCTGATCGGCATTCAGCGTCGCAAACACGCCCCCAAAAGCTATTTTGACAGCCGAATCCGCGGCTCGAATTTGGCGAGAGAGAATCTTCGCGTACGGATAACTGGTGGTACTCAAGAAACTTAAGCCGATAAGTGTTGGCTTCTGCTTGCGAATTTCTTCGATGATGACTTCATTGGGTGTATCCGGATTGGCCTGATCGAACATCACGCATTCATGACCCGCGCGTTTCACAACAGATGAGAGAGACATGATACCAATAGGTGGAAAACCCATGACACGGATGTTTCCATTCTTGGCACGCGTGGTAGCAGGCAAGGCGTAAAACTGGGGGTCTCGAATATGTATGAGGAAAATGCGCATAGTAGTGGTAGCTATCGTGTGGCTGTTTCGGATGCTGATAAGCCTAGACTGTATTGGCTATGAGGTCAACCAAAAGAAAACAATCACCGTAAAGGGTTATGCGGGGGTACTGTCATCCTGAGCAACGCGAAGGATCTCGATTTCGATCTAGATCCTTCGTCGCTAACGCTCCTCAGGATGACATTACCCTGCCGTAACTGGCCCCTTACCAATCACCCTAAGTAACGAAAGCGCGGCACTTGCTTACCATCGACAAAAACTTTTTCCTTAAACATCGCCAAAGGCCGCACCCAAAGGGACCCTTCAGGAAAATCCCCCTCGTACAACGCTTTATAGATCACCATGCGCTCCAGCGTTTCGCTATGCCGTGCGACGCCGATCACTTCGTAGCGCTTGCCCTTGAAATGCTCGTATAGACCTATTTGAATTTTATTCATCTTAGGTATAAAAGTGAGGGAGGCGTTACCCCGGAGAACCGGCGTAACGCCTCTCTATTCTAGCAACAGCAAGCCCTATTTTTAGCGGCCGCTATCCTTACGCTTCGAGAAGCAATCCTTGCAGTAGATCGGACGATCGCCGCTAGGCTTGAAAGGCACTTCGCACTCTTTTTTGCAATCTGCGCACGTTGCCTTATGCATTTCTCTCGGTCCGCCAAATCCCCCACCACCACCTTGTCCGTATGCCATTGTACATCTCCTTTTATCCTACCCACCTGCACCTACATCTTTGAAACACCTACCAGGCCGCGGAGTATACCAAAATGTAGCTCGGAATGCTCTATGGAAAAACATCGCATGTGTCCGGCTTCAAATCTTGCACGAGAGACCCCTATTCCACGGCATTTTGGCCAGCACCGCGGCCATACCACAGGTGTCGGTAATCGCCGAAAAGATCAATCCGCAGCCCACGACAAAAGATACGACCCGACGTGCGCACGAACCACTTCGGAATCTATTTCAATCCTTCCAACTTTTCCCAGCGCGCGTAGAGCTGCTGAAGTTCTGCGGCAACAGCGTCTGCCTGCTGCCGGGTTTTAGAAATTTCCTTGGGGTCTTTCTTGTAACCGGTGGGGTCGGCGAGCAGCGCGTGAATTTTATCTCTCTCGGTTTCCAGCTTCTGGATTTTCTCAGGCAGCTTTTCGAGTTCTTGTTTTTCCTTGGTGGAGAGGCCCACGACAGCTGGTTTCCTTTTCGGCTCGGGTATTTTCTCGATTACTTTCTCCGGGGCAGCTTTTTTTGCGCGACTTTGCTGCACCCAATCGTCGTAGCCGCCCGGGTACTCGCATACCACGCCATCCCCTTCCATGACCATCGTCGAGGTGACGACATTGTTCAAAAACGCGCGGTCGTGACTCACGAGAAAAAGCGTGCCCGTGTATTCGACGAGCAGCTCTTCGAGCAATTCCAACGTTTCGACATCCAAATCGTTGGTCGGCTCGTCCATCACGAGAAAATTAGACGGTTGCGTGAAAAGCCGGGCGAGAAAAAGACGATTGCGCTCCCCGCCCGACAACATGCTCACGGGCGAGCGTGCGCGGTCCGGGGCAAAAAGGAAGTCCTGCAAGTAGCCCATACCATGCCGCGCGCGACCGTTGATCATCACGTTTTCGCCTTCGCCGCACACGTTTTGCATGACCGTTTTATTTTCTTCGAGCTGTTCCCGCAACTGATCGTAATACGCGATTTTCAAATTGGTGCCGTGACGCGCGGTGCCCTTTTGTGGCGCCATTTCGCCGAGCAGAATGCGCAGCAGCGTGGTTTTGCCGCAGCCGTTGGGACCTATCACGCCGATTTTATCGCCGCGCATGATGTCGGCGGAAAAATCCCGTATCAAACATTTTTCCCCATACGCAAAGCCCAGATGCTCGGCCTTGACCACCAATTGCCCCGAGCGCTCCGCTTCCTGCGCGGTCATGCGCGCCTTGCCCATCGCCATGCGCTGGGCTTTTTTCTCCGCTCGCATGACAACCAGCGCGGCGATACGACCTTTGCTGCGCGTGCGTCTGGCTTTCACTCCCTGCCGAATCCAGATTTCTTCCTGCGCGAGTTTCTTATCGAATTGCGCGCGTTCGCTGGCCTCGGCCTCCAGCGCCGCTTGCTTGCGCTCTAAAAATGTTTTGTAATCGCATTCCCAGCTAAATAGTTTGCCGCGATCGAGTTCCACAATTTTGGTGGCCAATTTCTGCATGAACATGCGGTCGTGGGTCACAAAAATGATCGTGCCCGCGTACTTCTTCAAAAATCCTTCCAGCCAGTCGATAGATTCGATGTCCAAATGGTTGGTGGGTTCGTCCAGCAACAGAATGTCGGGCTTTAGCACAAGCGCCTTAGCCAACAACGCCCTTTTCTTTTGCCCGCCGGATAAATTCTCGAACAAGCTTTCCGGGTCCAGCTTCATTTGCTCGATCACGTCCTCGACCTGACGCGTTGTCTCCCATCCGCCTGTGTGATCCATCTCATGCTGCAAGCGGCCGAGTTCTTCCATCAGCTCTTCGGAGTATTCGGTTTCGAGTCGATGACTGACATGATGATAATCGCTCAAAAGTTTGGCGCGTCCCCCGAGTCCGGAAAGCGCTATGTCGAATAAATTGCCGCGAATATCGGGGGGCACTTCCTGCGGCAAATACGTGACGGTGATACCTTTTTGATAGGACACCAGTCCTTCGGTGGGCTTGAGCTCGCGGGACATCACTTTCATCAGCGTCGTTTTTCCCACGCCATTGCGACCCAAAAGCGCCACGCGCTCGCCAGCCTCCAGCTGAAGGCTCATGCGGTCGAACAACAGCGGCCCGCCGAACGCCAAGGAAATATCCTGCAAACTGATCAATGCCATTTTAAAATTGTTCCTATTTTTCTGCCGAATCTTGTCGTTTCAATTATGACCTTTGTTTCTCTAAATTGCTATACTGCACCCATGCAATGCGTGAATCAAAAAGCCCCTGATTTTACTTTGTCTGGCATTGTCGGCGCGGACATACGTCCGTTTACCTTAAAAAAACTAAATGCCAAATGGCTGGTGCTATTTTTTTACCCCAAAGATTTTACGTTCATTTGTCCCACCGAGGCGCTGGGTTTCAACAAGCTCTACGACGAGTTTCTCACGTTGGGTGCTGAGAAAATGGGCATCAGTGCGGGTTCCTATCTCTCCTCCAAAGCCCAAAAAGAAATATTCGAAAAAGAACTCAAAGATCAGGAAAAATTCGTGGAAGGCGAGCCGTATTTGGAGAAAGAAGGTCTGCTGGATACGCTATCGGCTGGCTGGTCGGGGC
>CAZOWS010000156.1:0-2971 GCA_964583365.1 uncultured Actinomycetota bacterium | reverse complement strand
ATATGGATGTCCTCATCCAGGAATTTGAAGCGGAGATATCCAAAAGCGGTAAAGTCGTTGAGGTTCAGCGCATTGGGAGACGGAAGCTCGAGCATCCTATTGCCAAACAGCCGGAAGGCTATTTCGTGCAAATCAATTTTGAGTCCGAGCCCCTGGCCATCAACAAGATGACGGCTAAGTACAATCTCAAAGAAACTGTTTTGCGCTTATTTATTGTTCGTCGGGACGACGGTTACGTGAAATTTAAGTCCTTCGATGAAAACGCGGCTTATGCCGATAATTACTCGCATGGCGGCGGTGGCTATTCTCAGGATGCAGGTGGACAAGGCCGGGGAGGGTACTGATCATGGGCAGCTTGAATCGTGTGTTCTTGATGGGCAATCTCACGCGGGATCCCGAAATCCGTTATACGTCCGGCGGCGCGGCGGTTGCCAATCTTGGGCTTGCTTCCAACAGAACCTACCTGAGCAAGTCCGGGGAAAAGAAAGAGGAAGTTTGTTTTACCCGCGTGGTGGTATGGGGTAAGCAGGCCGAAAATTGCGGGCAATATCTTTCTAAGGGTTCTTCTGTGTTTGTCGAAGGCCGGTTGCAGAGCCGATCGTGGGAAACCGACGATCACCAGAAGCGCAACACGCTGGAAGTGGTGGCTCTGTCCGTGCAATTTTTGTCGCGCGGATCGAAGGCTGGCGCAGCGAAGCCGGAGGCCCCGGATGGCGCAGCGGATACGATGATGGACGAAGCGCCTCCCGAGGATATGGACAGAAACCAAAACCAGAGTGTTCCGTCCGCGCCTGCAGCGGCTGGCGATGACGAGATTCCCTTTTAATAATTCCCGATTTCTAGGAGCCCAAACGACATGATCATCAAGAAGGAAGGCAAAGAACGCGACGCTAAAGAGAAGGACCCGAAAAAGAAGGTTAAGTTTTTTCGGAAGAAGAAATGCCATTTTTGCGTGGATAAAATCCTCGTCATCGATTACAAGGACGTGGGGCGTCTGAAAAGGCATGTGACGGAACGGGGCAAAATTATTCCCCGCAGAATAACGGGCAATTGCGCGTATCATCAGCGCCATCTTACGCGGGCCATCAAGCGGGCAAGAAACGTGGCCCTCTTGGCGTATAAAACCTTATAAGCTTGTCCCCGCAGGCTTTAAGCGGGGATAGGGCAACTACACTAGATACAGAGAGGTAGCTATGCAGGTCATACTCGTTGCGGAAAAAGAAGGATTGGGGAAAATCGGGGACGCGGTGAAGGTGAAGGATGGCTTCGCGCGCAATTATCTCTTGCCCCAGAAGATCGCCGTCTTGGCAACGCCCAGCAATCTTGAGCGCATGACAAAGCTGAGAAAAGAACAGGCGGTCATCGAGAAGAAGCGCGTCGACGAATGGGCGGCGATGGCGGCAAAGATCAGTGCTATCACGATCGTTATACACGTCAAGGTCGGCGAGGAAGACAAATTGTTTGGCTCGGTCACCAACGCCGATATCGAAGAGGCATTGAAACTGCAAGGGGTGGAAGTGGACAAGCGGAAAATCGTTCTGGAAGAACCGATCAAGAAATTGGGCGAATATTCCGCGGTGGTCAAACTGTACCCTGAAGTAAGCGCTACGCTCAAAGTCCAAGTACTCCGAGAATAATCGCCGTCTAGCCGGCTTTGGTGATGCAAACTACGCTTCCAAGGTCCTCCATGGATTCCAGAGAAGGCGCTTCTCGCGTTCTCCCACATAACATTGAAGCCGAAATGGCGCTTCTCGGGGCCATGATCTTGGACGAGAACACGCTCTCCCGTATCATTTACAAAGTCACCGAGAAGAGTTTTTACCGTCCCGCGCATCAGAAATTGTTCGCAGCGATCTCGGCGCTGACTGAAAAGGGCAAAATCGCGGACGTGATCTCGATTGCCGAGTACCTGCGCAGCAAGAGTCAATTGGAAGAGGTCGGTGGGGCCGCGTATATCTCGCAATTGCTGGAAAGCGTGTCCACGACGGCGAATATTGACTATTATTTGACTATCGTTCACGAGAAGGCCATTTTGCGGATCTTGGTCGAGATTTCTTCGCAGATTGGCTCGGACGCGTTGAACCCGGACGCAGAGGCCAATGAACTGCTCGACCGGGCGGAACAAAAGATTTTTGATCTGACGCAAAAGAAGGTCTCCGACGAATTCATCCCGATATCGGATTTGGTCAACGAGAGCATGCGGCTTGTGGAAAAGATGCACCGCGAAAAGTCCGCGGTAACGGGATTGGCGACCGGGTTTAAGGATTTTGACGAGCGTACCAGCGGGTTGCAGAACTCCGACTTTATCGTGGTGGCTGCGCGGCCTTCGATGGGCAAGACTTCGTTTGCGCTGAACGTTGCGGAGCACGCGGCCATCGTGGGAAAAAATGCGGTGGCGATTTTCTCGTTGGAAATGTCCAAGGATCAACTGGTCATGCGCATGCTCTGCTCGCTTGCGGAAGTAAACGCGCATAAGGTGCGCACGGGATTCTTGTCGCAAGAGGACTTGGAACGGCTTGTGACGGCGGCTGGAAAATTGGCCGAGGCGCCTATTTTTATCGACGACACGCCTGGCATTTCGGTGCTGGAGATTCGCGCGAAATCGCGCCGATTGAAAATGAAAAGCGATATCAAGCTTGTCGTCGTGGATTATTTGCAGTTGATGCAGTCCACGCCCAGGGTTGAAAATCGCCAGCAGGAAATATCGGAGATTTCGCGGGCGCTCAAAGCACTCGCGCGTGAAATCAACGTGCCGGTAATGGTATTATCGCAGTTGAATCGCGCGGTGGAAAGCCGCACGGATCACCGCCCGCAATTGTCCGATTTGCGCGAGTCGGGGGCTATTGAGCAGGATGCGGACGTGGTGATGATGTTGTTGCGTAGGGAATATTACGATAGGGAGGATTCTCCGGGGACGGCTGATCTTATCATCGCGAAGCAGCGCAATGGCCCGACCGGCGATTTGAGGCTG
>CAZOWS010000155.1:0-9290 GCA_964583365.1 uncultured Actinomycetota bacterium | reverse complement strand
TTGTTTCGTGCGCCTCACGTATAAGTGCTTCACGATGCCTTGCGCGAATAGGGCATGCTTCACCGGCGTCATCGCTCTGGGAATTTTTGCAATGCTCAATGCCGTGATCACGGGTCTTGGCCGGGCGGAACTATTGATATTCCAGGCGAAAGCTTCCAGATATGTCGCCGTCTCGTGGCTTTTTTGGGCAAGCCTACTGGCATTGGGCGCGATGGTTGGAAAACAATTTGAAAACGATCGCAAGGCTTTCGCGAAAGAGGCTCATAGGGTCCGGCAAATCAAAGTCGCCTTGTATACAGCGATCACCGTGGCCATTCTCGCCGCATCCCTTCAATCGCTTGGCCGTTTGCGGGAGAGGAGCGCACTGCTGTCCAAGGGACAAGCCGAACTTTTTGTATTAAAGAACGATGTCCTGCTACAGCAAATCTATTCCCCCGATGTCACTATTTTGAAAGACCGTGTCAAGATTCTAAAGGATCGAAAGTGGAGTGCGTTTCGCTCGGTGAAGGGCGGGCCCCGAATTAAATTCCGTGGTTCAATCGGCCACTTGGTAGAATGCACTTAGTGCCAGATAGATACCCTACGAGCCTTTTTTATCGGAGGAACGCGTCCTGTTCCTAATCGTTGTATTGTCATAAACTACTTCTTAACCTCTCATGTCCTACACTCTTCTTTCATGGTTATCGGCTTTGCTTCGGCTCATCCCGCTGGCATGGGTTTGCGCTATCGGGCGTTTTATTGGACGCGCGGTGTATGCGCTGGATAGACCGCATGCGCGCTTGGCGCTTGCTCATCTCCGCCTTGCGTTTCCTGAAAAATCCTCGGAAGAAAGACAGCAAATTGCCAAGCAGCTTTTTATTAATTTGGGCGAGTCGGCGCTGGAATTTCTGACGTATCGCCATGCTTCGATGGAATATTGTCTTGCCCACGTGGAGACAGTGAACGAGGACATTTGCCATCGCGTGCTGGCGCGCGGGAAAGGCATGATTTATTTGACGGCCCATTTTGGCAATTGGGAGGTGCTGGGCATATTGGGCTACGCGATCATGCGCGCGCACAAGATCTGCGCGGTGGGTAGGGAATCCAGCGATAAAAGTTTTAATGCATACGTCAAGGAATTGCGCGAGGTCTCGGGTTTGTCCGTCATTCCCAAAGATGGCGCTGTTCGCACGATCATGCGCGCTTTGAGAAAAGGTGAAGTCGCGACATTTTTGGCCGACCAAATCGCGGGCAGCGATGGGGTGGAAGTCTCCTTTCTCGGGCGTCCCACGTGGGCGACATCTACGCCGGCCACGTTGTCGATCGCGACGGGTGCTCCGATAGTGCCTGCATTCTTCGAGCGCGTGAAGGCCGGCCATCACCGGCTCACCTATTGCGAACCTATAGAGCCCACGCGCATTGGCGATGTGGCGTCCGATGTGCAGCGCATGACGCAGCAGGGCATGACCGAGTTGGAGAAGTTCGTGCTGCGCCGCCCGGATCATTGGTTTTGGTTGCACAAGCGGTGGAAATCCAAGAAGGCCAAGAAACGATTTCAGGATTCCTATCGTATTGTTGTGTTTTCGCCGCATTGGATAGGGGACGCGGTGCTGAGTCTGCCAGCGCAGGCAGCATTAAAAAAACTTTTTCCGAATGCCACACTGGCCGTTGCCTATCCATCCGGATTAGAAGATTTATATAAAGGAATTCCTCTCTACGACGAGCGTATTGCTTACGCGTGGACTCCTTCAAAATTTTCCATGCGCGCGCGTTGGGATTGGATACAAAAACTACGCGGCGATCCCTACGATTTAGCCGTTTTGCTTCCGAATTCTTTCGACAGCGGCCTGATCGCGCTGGCCGCCGGTATTCGCCATCGCATCGGGTACGCGGCGCATGCGCGGAGAATTTTGCTCAGCGATGCGGTCGAGATGTCCAAGGGTCCTTTGCATCAGGCCGAAAAATATCGCGCGATCGTGGAGGCGATTGGAGTGATATCCGCAGAAGGGATGCCCCGATTCGATGTCGCGGCCGCAGATGCGCAATGGGCACGTGATTTTCTTGGGAGCGACAGCGCGAAAATGCGTGTGGCTTTGCATCCGGGCGCAATGTACGGCCCCACGAAACGTTGGTTTCCTGAGCGATTCGTGGCCCTTGCGGAGGAGTTGGCCAAGAGCACCAGAGTAGAGGTGATTTTTCTAGGATCAGAAAAAGAAAAAATCGCGCTGGAGCCGTACTTGCACGAAAAAACATTTGCAAGGCGTGATGCTATGGGGAAGAGCAGTCTCGGTCAATTGATCGCTCTGCTCTCGGGTGTGAATCTCGTGGTGTGCAACGACAGCGGCCCCATGCATTTGGCAGGGCTTGTGGGAACGCCGAGCGTGGCGATATTTGGCTCCACCGATCCTTTCGCCACATCGCCGCTGGGGCCGCATCGCATCGTACGCGAACCCATAGCTTGCAGTCCATGCCTGTCGCGATCTTGCGCCAATAACGCGCACCCGTTTGAGTGTCTGGATAAAATTTCCGTGGACCAGGTGTTGAAGATCGTTAAAAGCGTGCTCACTCCGTGAGGGTAGGACAGGCGTTTGCCATATTGTCTTCGCGCGCTCGCCTATACGCGTACCCTTTTGGCGATTGCGGCTCATGGACCCTCGGCTATAACTGCCGCCGTCTCCATTCGCCGCAATCGCTCAAAAGGGCCCACGCGCTCCGGCGAGTCGCTGCTCAGACAATATGGCAAACCCCTGTCCATAGCATTTTCTTCTTTCTTCACTGCTGCGTAAAAGATTTGGTCAGTCTATTATTTTCAAGTTCTTTGCTAAATGTTCGCGCGCGGGATAAAATGGCGCATGTCTGATTCACATTTGCGAATTGATATCGGGACGGATCTCATCGAGATCGAACGTGTCGAAGCTGCGATGCGGCGTCATCCTGAAGGGTTCGGGAAACGTGTCTTCACAAAAGAGGAAAATAATTATTGCTCCAAGAAAAAAAATGCTTTTGTGCATTACGCGGGGCGATTTGCGGCCAAGGAAGCAGTTTTGAAAGCGCTTGGCACGGGCTTGCGAGGCGGTATTTGCTGGACCGACGTGGCGATAGTCAACGATGTGCTGGGCAAACCGGTTGTCACTCTTTCGGGTAAGGCGCAAGAAATCGCGCGGGAAAAAGGCATGCAGCAATTGGAAATTTCCATCACGCATTGCAAAGGCATGGCCAACGCAGTGGCTGTTCTGTTGCGAAAAACAAAGAACGGAAAAAGTATGGAGCCCCACCCTACCCTCCCCGCACAGCAGGGAGGGTAATATTAGATGGATCTCTCGTTTATCGTAGTCAATTGGAACACGCGTGGGTCGCTGTTGAATTGCCTCGCCTCCATTCGCACGAGCGTATCGGAAAATCTCACGCATGAAATTTTTGTGGTGGACAATGCATCCACCGACGGTAGCGCCGAAGAAGTGAGGCGCCTCTATCCCGATGTCAATCTTACGGAGAACAGCACCAATCTTGGTTTTGCCAAGGCCAGCAATCAAGCATTGCGCATTGCCCGGGGGCGATTCCTCGTGTTGCTTAATCCGGACGTGCGCTTTTTGCCCGGTGCGCTGAATAAACTCGTGGATTTTATAACCGAAAATCAGCACGTGGGCATGGTGGGTGGACAACTGACGAATCGCGATGGCAGCCGCCAGAATTCTTTTCGCGCGTTTCCGTCTCTTCTCACAACGTTTTCCCCATTTTGGCTCCCCGGTAAAATTAGAAAAATCTCTACGCCCACGAAGGTAGACGTGCTGGTCGGGGCATGCATGGTGGTGCGGGCCGCGGCCTTGCAAAACGTGGGTCTCCTGGACGAAGCATTTTTTTTATACTTCGAAGAAGCGGATTGGTGCCAGCGTCTGGCCCGGGACGGCTGGGATATTTACTGGGTGCCGGATGCCGAAATCGTTCATGTGCAAGGCCGTAGCGTGGGGCAGGATAAGAAAAATGCGCTCGTCGAGTATTATCGTTCGCGGACCTTGTACTTCAAAAAACATAAACATCGCTCGCAACTTTTGCTTCTTCGCGCGGGTGTTTGGATCAATCTGTTTATGCATTTCGGTTGGGTCGCGTGCGTGTGGGCAGTGACGATGGGCAAAGTGAAAGAGGTAGGCCAGCGCCTGAGCAACCTGTCCTACGTGCTGGGCTGGCATTTGCGCGGTTGTCCGCGCTGGGTTGGATTGGCCAATGCTACGGTCGCGCCGAACGTGATGGAAATGCGCGATGGTAAGGCTTTGATCAGCGCCTGTCTCATCACGCGCAACGAGGCTGCGAACGTGCGAGATTGTCTGGAAAGTTTGAAGTTTTTGGATGAAATCGTCGTGATAGACTCCGACAGCGATGACGGGACGCCGGGTATTTGTCGCGAATACACCGACAGAGTGTATCAGACCGATTGGTTGGGATTTTCCGCGACGAAAAATTTATGCATCGAGCAAGCAGTCCATCCGTGGGTACTCGTGATCGATGCGGACGAGCGCGTGACGCCGGAATTGCGCGCCGAGATACTGGACTTGAAAGAGCCTGCGGATGGCTATCAGCTTCCGCGACAAAATTATTTCCTGGGAAAATGGATACGGCATTCGGGCTGGTCTCCGGATTACACGCTGAGACTTTTTAAGAAAAGCGCGGGTAAATTCGGCGAGCGGGCCGTGCACGAGGCCGTGGACTTGAATGGTATTCAAGGCCGATTGAAGAATCCTCTCTCGCATTACACCTACAAGGACGTGACCAGTTATATCACGCGGCTCGACCGGTATTCGTCGCTCGCGGCGCAACAGATGCTGCGCGATAGGACCGGTGATGGCCTGACCCCCGCCCTGCGGCATGTGGGTCTTGTTCTGTCCGCGGCAACGCACCCACCGTTTACTTTTCTAAAAATGTACGTATTGCAATTGGGGTTTTTAGACGGATTGCATGGGTTTATTCTTGCGGCCTTGCATTCGTTTTACGTGTTGGCCAAATACGCGAAGCTATGGGAGATGTGGCGTAAACCTCCGGCGGCCCCTGTCTCCGCGCCGAAGCCCAAGGCTTCCGAGTCCGTGCGTGTCTGAGTTTCGCCGTATCCTCGTCATTAAACTCAAGCACATCGGCGATGTGTTGCTGGCCACGCCGGTCGTGAGTGCTCTGGCGCAAAAATATCCGCAGGCGCAAATCTCCGTCTTAGTTCCGCGCGGTACCGAAGAGATGCTCGAACATCATCCCAACGTGCACGAGGTGTTGTTTTTTGACCGCGCGATCAAGCGTTTTGCGTTCTCGTCGTTTCTCCAGGCCGAATGGGGATTGGTGCGAAAGCTGCGTGAGCGAAAATTTGACCTCGCGATAGACTTGAGCGGGGGAGATCGCGGGGCGATTCTTGCGCGCGTATCCGGAGCTCGGCTGCGTCTCGGCTATAAGCGGCGCAAGGGAATTTGGGGTCGCGACCGATTGTTCACGCACGTGGCGGACCAGGATTTTCGCAAAAGCGTTGTTGCGTCGCATGCGGACGTGCTCCGTCCACTGGGGATTTCAGCGCCACTGCTACCGCCGAATTTGAACCCTGGGCCGCTCGCCAAAAGTGAGGCTATGCACCTATTGGCTACGCTCGGCGTGGGCCCGCAGGAAAATATTATCGTGTTTCATCCCACGTCACGCTGGATGTTCAAGAGCTGGGAGGCCGCCTATTGCGCGCGCGTGGCTGAGCATATTGTTCGCAAATGGGAATGTCGCGTGGCGTTTACTTGTGGTCCCGAGGAAAAAGAGCTCAAGAAAATGCGCCAAATCATGGCCGCAATGCAAGAGCCGGTTTTGGATCTTTCCGGGAAAACATCGTTGTCCGTTCTCGCCGGGATACTCGCGCATGCAAAAGCATTCATCGGCGTGGACAGCGCGCCCATGCACATGGCGTATGCGTTGGACATTCCGACTTTGTCCTTGTTCGGCCCGTCGGATCCCGTGCAATGGGGACCTTCCGGACCCAAGCATCGCATCGTGGCGAAACGCTGGGCCTGCCAGCCCTGCCAGCGCGACGGCTGCTTCGGCAGCAAGGTAAGCCAATGCCTGACCGAGATGACTCCCGAGGAAGTGATCGCGGTGATGGATCCGTGGATGAAAAATATCGTGCTCAATGATGTGGTCTCCCTCCCCTTTGTAAGGGGAGGGTTGGGGAGGGGTAGAGGGGAGGGCGAGCGAAAGTGACCTGGAAAATTTTGCACAGTGAATCCTCTCTGGGCTGGGGCGGCCAGGAAAGACGCATCCTGCTGGACATGGAGGCCATGCGCAAGCGGGGGTCCGAAGTGCATCTCGTGTGCGATCCTAAGAGTACCATCGCGGTTCGCGCGGCGGAGAAAAAATTTGTTGTACACAGGATTTCTTTGCACCGATGGTTTCATCCGCTGACCCAGCTGCGTCTGTTGAGTTTGCTGCAAATAGAAAAATTCGATTTGATTCACGCGCATAGTTCGGGAGACAGTTGGGCTCTGGGCGTGGCCGCGCATTGCTTTGGCGCGCGCAGGCCGCGCATCGTGCGCACGCGGCATCTTTCCACGCCGATCGGGTCCTCGTTTGTCTACACGCGCTTGGCCGATCGCATTATCACCACGGGGCAGAGCATTCGGGATCTTCTCGTTCGTGCGGGGGTGAACGCAGCGGCCGTGATTTCCATTCCTTCGGGCGTGGACATGTCCGTGTACGTCGCGGCCGCGACAGACAGAGAAAAATTTCGCAAAGAGATCGGCGCGAATGCGGGAACGGTCCTTGTCGGCAACGTTGCGGTGTTGCGCAGCTGGAAAGGTCATGACGATTTTCTCGATGCGGCCAAGAAAATACACGCCGCATGCCCGCAGACGCTCTTTGTCCTTGCCGGCGATGGGCCGCAGCGGGCCAGGCTCGAAGAGCGCGTGCGGCAAGAGGGGATGGCTGCGTTCGTGCGTTTTCTCGGCACGCGTCAGGACATTCCCCATGTGCTCGCGGGACTGGATATTTTTCTTTTTTGTTCCTACGCCAACGAGGGCGTTCCCCAGGCTGTGGGGCAGGCTCTGGCGATGGGAAAACCCGTTGTGTCCACTCGCTTAGGGGGCGTGGAAGAGCTAGTCGTGGATGGTAAGACAGGCCTGCTCGTTGCGCCACGCGACGTGGAAGCGATGAGCGCAAAAGTTCTTTCGCTGATTAGCGATACGCAGCGCGCCAAAACGTTGGGAGAGGCCGGCAAGGCGCATGTGCGAGAAAATTTCTCTCTGGAGATTATGGAAAACGCGATGGTAAATTTGTACGGCGAATTGCTGGGGGAAATACGGGACATGACCCCATTCAGCTCTTTGAATGGGGATCGTGTCCCAGTATTTCCCCACTTGAAATTGGGGTCACACACCCGCCCGGTAATTGGGGACACACTCCCCATTTATAAAGCTAAATGGGGGTATGTCCCCAATTACCGGGGTATGTCTCCAATTTCACGCCTTAGAATCGCCCTCATTCGCCAAAAAGTTTCGCCGCACGGAGGGGCCGAGAGCGTCGTGCATCGATGCGCGGCTGATTTTGCGGCGCGCGGCCACGAGGTGCACGTGGTGGCCACCGATTGGGAAGCGCCTCATTCCAACGTGACCTACCATCGCATCCCGATGCGTGGCAAAGGCGCGGTGATGAAAGTTCTTTCGTTTCAATGCGGCGTGCAAAAATTTCTCTTAGAAAATCACTTCGACATCGTCCATGGATTCGATCGCAACTATCCCGTCGATGTTTATCGCGCGGGAGACGGCAGTCATCGCGCATGGCTCTCCCATGCGGCGAGGCCTCTGGCATGGTTGCAGCCCAAGAATTGGGCTCTTTTGTGGCTGGAGAGCCGAATGCTTGCGGACAAAAATCTTAAAAAAGTTATCGCCAATTCCAATATGGTGCGCGAGGAGTTGATTCGTCACCACGGATTGGCCACCGATAAAGTGGTCGTTGTATACAACGGCATAGACGCGTCGGCCTGTCGTCCACCCGAAACGCGAGAAGAACGAGCGCGAGCCAAGCGCGCGTTAGGGCTTGCGGAATCGGATACCGTGCTGCTATTCATGGGCAGCAATTATCATCGCAAAGGTTTGGCTTTTGCGATCGAGGCTTTGGCGGCGTGCCGCCGGGATGGGAGGATATTGCTAGTCGCAGGCAAAGGAAAAGAAAAGCATTATCGATCGCTTGTCCGTTCTCACGGCCTGGAAAAGAATGTACGTTTTCTCGGCGAGGTCAAGGATACGGAATCGCTGTACCGTGCCAGCGATTTGCTGATCTTGCCCACGCTCTACGACCCGTTCAGCAACGTATGCCTCGAGGCAATGGCCTATGGCATGCCGGTTCTAACGACCCCCACCAACGGCGCGAGCGAAATCGTCCAAGAAGGAAAAACCGGCTGGATCGCCACGCCACCGAACACAAAAATCGCGCTAGGCAAAGCCCTGGAATCCGACCTGTGGCAAATGGGCCGCAACGCGCTGCAAAAAGTTCAGGAGCATTCCTTTATCAGCATGGCGGATCAGATTTTAAAAGTGTATGCAAGTTGTATCAAGCCTACACCTGTATCTAAGAATCTGTAGAGCACACATGGAAGATTTGCTAATCTTGATCTGAGATCACCATGTAGGAGCAGTTTCCGTTGGGAGGATTCAATGAGACACTGGATTGTTTCGGACAAAGAGCATTTGGGTGGTGCGCAGCGTGTGCGTGGAACGAGAATATCCATAGCATTCCTACTGGAAAGTTTAGCAGCGGGAATCTCATTGGTTGAAATCGTCCGTATGTATCCCACGCTGAAGATGGAAGCGGTTCAAGGTGTTCTCGCCGAATTGGCCTTGGAGAAAAAGAAGGCTGCTTGAAGATACTTCTGGATGAAAACATGCCCCATGGGCTTGTCGAGGCGCTTCGTACGGAAGGTCATGAGGCAGCGTCCGTGCATACGCTTGGGTTGGCTGGTACTAAAAACGGGGATCTTTTTCGCGTAGCTAGGCATCAGTTTGATTTACTCTTCACTAAGGACGTGGTCTTCAATGCATGGGCTAAAAAGACGACGGAAGAACGTCGAGTTAAGTATGTTCTCGTGACATTACCGCAAGCATCTCAGAAATTTTTTGTACAGAGCTTCATGGTTGAGTTCCGAAAGACAAATTGGGCTCGCCACACACACAGAGGTCTGAGCAAACCGCCACCCCAAAACGGAACACTTTGTAACCTCCTGATGTGGAGGACAATATAAAATGGCTCTCCAGAAAAAATCCCTGGTCTATTTTTTAGGATTTTCCACGCTTTACTCCCTCTCCCTTCGA
>CAZOWS010000154.1:0-9688 GCA_964583365.1 uncultured Actinomycetota bacterium | reverse complement strand
AACCTGTCCGACGTTCATACGCGAAGGCACGCCCAGCGGATTTAACACCATGTCCACGGGTGTTCCATCCGGCAAAAATGGCATGTCTTCTTCGGGAAGAATCTTGGCAATGACGCCCTTGTTACCATGGCGTCCGGCCATCTTGTCGCCAACCTGCAGCTTTCGCTTGCTCGCTACGTACACCTTGACTTGCTTGATGACGCCCGGATCCAGCTCGTCACCCTTCTTAAGCTTTTCGACCTGCTTGTTTTCGCTGGTCTCGTGCACCTCGTAGGCCATCTCGAAGTCCATGACGATTTGACGAATCTGCGTGCGCAGCGGACACTGGCCTATCTCGATATTTTTGTAATCGAGGGCATCCAGCTTCTCCAGCATTGCGCGCGTGATCTTCTTGTCTACCGGCACAACGATTTCACCGGTGGTCACGTGGACGACATCTACGGGCAGTTTTTGACCCAACAGCAATTCTTCCATGGTGATGGATCGCTCTTCGCGTAAATGCGCATATTTTTCTTTGAACTCCGTCGTGATGCGATGCATTTCGCGCTTTTCTTCCATCTTGTCCGCATCCGTGCGCACGCGATCTTTTCGCGCAAACACGCGCACGTCCATCACGATGCCTTCCGTTCCCGAGGGAACGGTGAGTGAGGCGTCGCGCACATCCGCGGCTTTTTCGCCGAAAATGGCCCGCAGCAAACGCTCTTCAGGGATCAGCTCCGTTTCGCTCTTGGGCGTAATCTTTCCGACGAGAATATCGCCGGCCTTGACCTCTGCGCCAATGCGTATCACGCCGTCTTCGCCCAAATCCTTCAGGGCTTCTTCGCCGACATTAGGAATGTCGCGCGTTATCTCTTCCTGACCCAGCTTGGTGTCGCGGGCGCCGATCTCGAACTCTTCGATGTGAATGGACGTGTAAAGATCATCCTTCACGAGACGCTCGCTAATCAAAATAGCGTCCTCAAAGTTGTAGCCACCCCAGGGCATGAACGCCACGAGTATATTGCGACCCAGCGCCAATTCACCATCGCGCGTTGCGGGACCGTCGGCAATGACTTGACCTTTTTTCACCTTCTCGCCTTTGTGAACCAGCGGGCGTTGATTCATGCAGGTGCCCGCATTGGAACGCAGGTACTTTCTCAACTCGTAAACTTTTTTGCCGATCGTGATGGACAAGGAATCCACGTCCTCCACGACGCCGTCTTCCTCGGAAATGATAACCACGCCGGAGTCACGCGCCGTTCTTTCCTCAAGGCCCGTAGAAACCAAAGGCGCCTCGGTGGTGAGCAGAGGTACAGCCTGGCGTTGCATGTTGGAACCCATCAAAGCACGGTTGGCGTCGTCGTGTTCCAAGAAGGGAATCAGACCCGCGGCTACGCTCACCAACTGTTTGGGTGAAATATCCATGTAGTCAATCTTCTCGGGGGACACTTCGATAAAGTCTCCCTTGTATCGCACGGACACTTTGTCTTGCGTGTAACGTCCTTTATCGTCTATCTTCGCGTTGGCCTGGGCGATAATGAATTGTTCTTCTACGTCACCGGAAAGATAGTCGATCTTTTCTGTCACGCGACCTTCCACTACCTTTCGATACGGCGTCTCCAAAAATCCGTAATCGTTGACGCGCGCAAAAGTAGAGAGCGATGCGATAAGACCGATGTTTGGGCCCTCTGGAGTTTCAATAGGACAAATTCTACCGTAGTGACTGGAATGCACGTCGCGCACTTCAAATCCTGCGCGTTCGCGCGAAAGTCCCCCGGGTCCGAGCGCGCTCATGCGGCGTTTGTGCGTCAGCTCCGCCAATGCATTTGTCTGATCCATGAACTGCGAGAGCTGGCTTCTGCCGAAGAAGTCACGAATGACACTGGAAAAACTCTTCGGGTTGACAAGCTTATGCGGCGTGAGCGTTTCTTGGCCCGTGTCGTAGAGATTCATGCGCTCGCGAATCATGCGTTCCATGCGCGCCAATCCAATGCGGCATTGATTTTGCAACAGTTCTCCGACAGATCTCACGCGGCGATTGCCCAAGTGATCGATGTCGTCCACTTTGCCTTCACCATTTTTCAAATTGATCAAATACTTGATGGCTTCGAGAATATCTTCTTTTTTCAGCGTGGTGATAGCGATCTCTTCGGGCGTAATTTTCAAGCCAAGCTTTTGATTTAGCTTGTAGCGGCCAACGCGTCCCAAATCGTATCGCTTGATGTCAAAAAACAGCCTGCGAATCAAGGCCTTGGCGTTGGATATGGTCGTCGGATCGCCGGGGCGCAGCTTCTTGTATATGTCTTTCAAGGCCGCTTCTTGTGAATCCGTGGGATCCTTTTTGAGCATCTTGATGATCGGGGATTCTTCCGTGGCGTTCTTGAGTAAATCAAAACTGGGTATCCCGAGTTCTTCCATTTTCTTCAAGATAACTTTGGACACTTTTTCGGTTGCCCTGGCCGCGATCACTCCAGATTTTTCGTCCTTCACGTCACGGGCAAGAATGCGACCAATCAATTCGACTGTTCCCGCTCGCGCGTCCAAGGAAATTGTCTCGCGAGCAAAAAATTGATCCAAAATTTCCTCGTTGGTGCCGTACCCGAGGGCTCTCAAGAAAATCGTGGCCAGGATTTTGCGGCGTCTTTTTTTGCGGTCGATATAAATGAAAAGCAAATCGTTGATGTCGAACATGACTTCCAGCCAGGAACCACGATACGGTATGACCCGGAAGGAATATAAAATATTGCCCGAAGGATGCACCGTGTTCTCGAAGCATATACCAGGAGAACGATGCAATTGGCTCACGATTACGCGTTCTGCGCCGTTGACGATGAACGTGCCCGTAACGGTCATGAGTGGCATGAGCCCCATGTAGACAGTCTCGTCTTTGATGTTGCCATGATCGCGTAGGCGCAGATGCACCTTTAGCGGCGCGGCATACGTGAGGCCTCTGCGCTGGCATTCCAAGATATCGTACTTGGGAACCCCTAGGGAGTAACCCATGTATTCGAGTACTAAGTTCTCGTCGTAGCTCGCGAGAGGAAAAACCTCGTTGAACGTCGCCTGCAAGCCCACGCTCTCCCTTTTCTCGGGAAGCACGCTGGTCTGTAAGAATTCGTCGTAGGACTTTGTTTGAATCTCGATCAGGTTCGGCAGGGCAAGGACTTCCTGCTGTGTTGAATACTCAACTTTCTTAAGAAGTGATTTCATGCATTCTCCCCAACGCGAATACAGATAAAATTCTGACTAGGGCTAAGCTACCTCGCGGAGTCCAATCGGAACGCCTCGAAACTATCACCCTATTTTAAATTTGTGTCATCCTGAGCGCAGCGAAGGATCTCGTTTGGCCCAGTCTAGATCCTTCGCTGCGCTCAGGATGATTTTTCGCGCATAGCGCGAAAAATCATTTAATCTCGACTTTTGCTCCAGCAGCTTCCAACTTGGCCTTGATGTTGGCAGCCTCGTCCTTTGTTGCGTTCGGCTTGACGACTTTAGGCGCACCGTCCACGAGGTCCTTGGCTTCTTTAAGACCGAGATTCGTCAATGTGCGAAGTTCTTTGATGACCTGAATTTTCTTATCGCCAGAACTAACCAAAGTAACCGTGAATTCCACCTTCTCTTCAACGGCTGCCGGTGCCGCTCCACCTGCTGCCCCACCTGCTGCTGCCACTGCTACGGGTGCAGCTGCGGAAACGCCGAACTTTTCCTCTAGCGCCTTTACCAATTGCGAAAGTTCCAAAACTGACATGGACTCAATTTTTTTAATCAGCTCGTCCAAGTTTGCTGTTGCTGTCTCTGACATGATTTAATCTCCTATTGTAAGGTGTCACAAAGTGCAAATACAAAAAAAACTGCCACAAAACACAAAAACCTTTACGCTGCAGGCGCCGCGTCCGCGGTGGGTTTTTCTACCTGTTCTTTCTTTTCGCGTATTGCGTTAAGAGCCAATACGAGGCCTCGCGGTACAGCGCTCAGCACTCCAACCAAGCCCGCCAGAGGCGCCTTCAATTGGCCCACAAGGCGAGCGAGCAATACTTCCCTCGAAGGCAAGAGCGCCAATTGCGCGATCTGTTCCTTCGAGACAACAAGACGCTCCAGTATTCCCACCTTCAACTTCAAGAGCTCATGATCCTTGATGAAAGACATCACGCGCTTGGCCAGCGTCACGTCGTCGGTGCTGCCAAAAATAATGGCCGTAGGTCCCGTCAAATGTTCGTCCACGGCCGGTAGACTGGCTTTGGCGATAGCGCGCGAAACCATCGTGTTTTTTACCACCATGCAATCGGAGGCGATAGGCTTCAGTAAAGAGCGAAACTCTTCCAACTCCTGCGATTTCAGACCCATGTAATTGGCCAACATCACAGCTTTGGAGTTGCCCATCTGCCGGACAATTTCATCCACCATCATTTCTTTTTCTGGTCTCATGATGCCTGCTCCGCAATCAGATCACGCACGTCCAATCGCACTCCCGGACTCATCGTGGAGGATAGCGTGACACTTTTGATGAAGCCGCCCTTGACACTTGACGGTCTGGCGCGCAATACGGCGTCAATGACAGCCAGCGCATTGTCCACGATTTGTTGATTCTCAAAATTAATTTTTCCAACACTCAGGTGAATGTTCCCGGCTTTGTCTACTTTGTACTCGACCTTACCCTTTTTTATTTCCTTGATCGCTTTTACCACGTCGGTCGTTACGGTGCCGGCCTTGGGACTTGGCATCAAGCCCTTGGGTCCTAGAATTTTCCCGAGTTTGCTCAAATCTTTCATCATGTCCGGCGTTGCGATGGCCACGTCGAATTCCAGCCAGCCACCCTTGACCTTCTCCATCAAATCATCTGCGCCTACTTCATCTGCTCCCGCCTTTTTGGCTTCGTCCGTCCCCGTGGAACGGCTGAAGACGACCACGCGCACTTCATTGCCAGTCCCGTGTGGCAATGAAACCGTTCCGCGTACCACCTGGTCGGATTGCTTGGTGTCAATGTTTAGGTTGAATGCAAGATCCACGGACTCGAGGAATTTTGCGCGCTCGAATGTCTTCAAAACTACTACGGCCTCGGGCATTTTGTATTCCTTCGGCTGCACCTTCTCCATCGATTTTCTATAACGCTTACCTGGTTTTGCCATTTTTATTCTCCATGTCATCCAGAGCGAAGCGAATGATCTTGCTTGCTCCCGACTAGATCCTTCGCTTCGCTCAGGATGACATAATATTTTCCGCAATATGGAAAATATTATGTCATTTCACTTCGATTCCCATGCTGCGCGCGGTGCCTTCTATCAGGCGTATCGCGGCGTTTTCGTCTTTAACGTTCAAATCTTTGGCCTTCAATTTCACGATCTCTTTAATCTGATCTCGCGTCACCGAGCCGACTTTGTCTTTATTGGGAGTTCCGGATCCCTTGGCGATGCCAGCCGCCTTCTTCAACAATACTGCCGCTGGAGGCGATTTGGTTATGAATGTAAAACTCTTGTCATGATACACGGTGATCACGACCGGTATAATCAACCCCGCCTGATCCTTTGTCGCTGCGTTATACTGCTTGCAAAACTCCATGATGTTGACGCCCTGCTGCCCGAGCGCAGGACCTATCGGTGGTGCAGGATTTGCCTGCCCCGCAGGTATTTGAAGCCTAACTATTCCGGTAATTTTTTTTGCCATGACAAAGCCCCTGTTACGATCTTTCTACTTGCCAGTATTCCAACTCTATCGGTGTTGCGCGTCCGAATATCGAAACGATGACCTTCAACTTTCCCCTGTCGGGATTGACGTCTTCGACAGTACCCGTAAAATTCACGAACGGTCCGTCGTTCACCTTAACGTTCTCGCCGACGTCGAACATGACCTTTGGCTTTACCTTCTCTTTCTTCTCTTCGATCTGGGAATGAATCTCTGCTACCTCATGATCCTGCAACGGAACCGGCTTGCCTGTTCCCACGAACCCGATCACGCCGCTGGTGTCGCGTATGTAATACCATGTTTTTTCATTCAAGAGCATGTTCACGAGCACGTAACCGGGGAAAAATTTTCTCGTTGTAACTGTTTTTTTTCCGCTCTTCACTTCGGAAACATTCTCGGTCGGAATGAGCACCTGCGTGATCAGTTCTCCCATTTCCTCACTTTGCAAACGGCTTTCCAAATTTTCTTTGACCTTGTTTTCCTGGCCACTCAACGTATGAATCACGTACCAGGCCTTCACCCCGCCAGCACCCATCGAATCCGTATCTTCGCCTTTGGCGGCAACAGCTTCTGATTTCCTCTTTACCGCGACTTTTTTCTTACGCGGTTTTTCGTCAATTGATTCCTCCACGCCAAAAGCGCGATCATCATGAATCTCTTCCGCCTTTTCCACCGGCTGCTGAGCCGCCGGAACTTGCGGCATCACAGGCTGATCGGCTTGAGGAATTTCGCTCACCGGGGTCTGCGATTGCGCTGGTTCCGGCGTGGAACTTTCCCCTGGATTTTGTTCTACAGAATTTTCTATGTCCATATCAGCGAATTAATTTATCCAACAATTTGGTTAGAACGAAATCTAGTACGCCCACTATTGCGGCCAAAAAAAATATTGAGACGAACACAACTATGGTCGAATCGATTAGCTCTCGACGCGTTGTCCATGTAACTTTTTTGAGCTCTCCGACAACATCGGTGAAGAATTGCCGGATTCTAGCGATGAAATTCCATCTGCTCTTTGCGTTGCGCGAGCTATCTATGTTGTTTGCGACTTCCAAGTTCAATTGAACCCTTTCACAAAGTACTAATGCTAAATGCTAACAGTTCCTTGCGCCTAGAGAGACTTTGCACCCTTCGCTAACTTCACTTTACTTCCACACCAGGCCAGGAGGGACTCGGCGCCTTACGCTCGCCTTGCTCGCTTCAGGTCGGCCCCCCGCGGCATTCGGCGCTGCGCCAGCTCGCGCCTCATAAACCCGCCGCTCCTTACTCGTCCCGCTGCTTCACCAATCTATTGCGAGGCTACCCAGTAACTTCACTTTACTTCCACACCAGGCCAGGAGGGACTCGAACCCCCAACGCGTGGTTTTGGAGACCACTGCTCTACCAATTCGAGCTACTGGCCTATTGCAGCAACTCGCCCCGCGTTAGCGACAAAAATCCCCTCGATGAGATATCGCTATCTCCCGTGCCAGCTTACTTTGTCTCTTTGTGCGGGGTATGCCTGCGGCAGAACTTGCAAAACTTGTTCAGTTCCAGGCGTTCCTTATGACTTGTTTTGTTTTTGCTGACGGAGTAATTCCTGTTGCTGCATTCAGGACATTCCATCGTAATGTTTTCTCGCATGATGTGAGCCGCCTAATTCCGTGCCTATGCCAAAATCTCAGTAATTCTTCCCGCGCCCACTGTCTTGCCGCCTTCGCGAATAGCGAAACGCAATCCCTTTTCCATCGCGACAGGGATGATCAGCTCCAGCTCCATCGCAACATTGTCGCCGGGCATTACCATCTCGACTTCTTTTGGCAATGTCACGACACCCGTAACATCCGTTGTTCTAAAATAAAACTGCGGCCTGTACCCATTGAAGAACGGCGTGTGTCTTCCACCTTCTTCTTTCGAAAGAATGTACACTTCCGCCTTTGCTTTTTTGTGCGGTGTAATGCTTCCGGGCTTCGCCAACACCTGTCCGCGCTCTATGCCATTTTTATCGATACCGCGCAGCAACACACCCAGATTATCTCCGGCCTCGCCCGAATCCAGTAACTTTCGGAACATTTCAATTCCGGTGACGACGGTTTTCTCGGTCTTTTCGCGCATCCCGACTATCTCAACTTCGTCGCCGATTTTTACAACGCCGCGTTCCACCCTGCCAGTGCCAACCGTTCCTCTGCCCGTGATTGAGAACACGTCCTCAACCGGCATCAAGAAGGGCTTGTCTATATCTCTTTTCGGGGTCGATATGTACGTGTCAACGGCCTCCATCAATTTCAAGATCGGCAAGCATTTCTCGCAAGAGTCTTTGGCGCAGGCGCAATTGTTAGCCGCCAGCGCGGAACCCTTCACGACAGGAATCTTGTCGCCCGGGTATTCGTACTTGGTGAGCAATTCGCGAACTTCCAGCTCCACCAATTCTAGTAATTCAGGGTCGTCCACCATGTCTACTTTGTTTAAAAATACGACGATTTGGGGCAGGCCCACTTGACGCGCTAATAATATATGCTCGCGGGTTTGAGGCATCGGACCATCGGCCGCGCTCACCACCAGAATACCGCCATCCATCTGGGCGGCACCGGTGATCATGTTCTTGATGTAATCCGCGTGTCCCGGGCAATCCACGTGCGCGTAATGCCGGTTCTTTGTTTCGTATTCCGCGTGATGCACGTTGATCGTGACACCGCGCTCTTTTTCCTCGGGCGCGTTGTCAATGTCTTCGTAACTCATTTCCTTCGCCAATCCCAATTTGGAAAGCACCTTCGTGATCGAGCTGGTCAACGTTGTCTTGCCATGATCCACGTGACCGATCGTTCCGATGTTGATGTGCGGCTTATTCCTTTCGAATTTTTCTTTGGCCATGGCATTTCCTCCCCGTAATTACGTTTTTAATAGTCTCGACCGCTAGCCCACGATCGGGATTGAACCGATGACCTCGTCCTTACCAAGGACGTGCTCTGCCAACTGAGCTACGTGGGCAAAGCCAAAATTCAACAAACAAAAAAATTAAAAAACAGAATAAAAAACATGAAGACAAAAGACCCATGTCTTTTGTCAATCAAAAGACTGTACAATTTGTCTTAATGAGCCACATCAAAGTGGCTTCCGTGTGGAAGCGGAGATGTTATCAAACAAGCGAACTATGTCAAATCTTTTTATCAAATATTTTATGTGTACCTTTTGAACCATGTCAAAGTCTCGGTCAAACACTCTTTTTGGGGTAGTGGCATGTATCCGAGTTCCCGTTTTGCTCTATCAATATTGAAGGTGAGATGCGTGGACATAAACTTCAGCCGAAAGCGATTCAAAAGAGGCGGTTTTTTTCGTCGCAGCAGCTTGCCTGCAATTTCCAACACCGTGCAAACTACTTTGGCCACGCCCAGCGGCACGGATTTGGTGGGCCTTGGGTATCCCAGGGAATCCGCGATAAAATTGAGAAACTCCTTCCTTGTAATGCTGACTCCATCCGTAATTTGATACACCTGCCCGGAAACCATCGGGTTAGTAGCAGCCAAAAGCATGGCTTGCACAAGGTTGCCGACGTAGACAAGGTGAAATGGATTTCTGCCGTCGTCAATATACTTAAACTTGTTCTCTTTAAGGAAAGACAAAAGCCTAGGCATCATTTGCCTGTCACGCGGACCATATATATAAGGAGGGCGCAACACAGTTACGGCTAATCCGGTTTTCTTCCCAAAATCCAACGCAAGCTTCTCGGCCTCGATTTTTGTGTAATTATAGAGGTCGCCTGAGTAGACATGCGGCGCGGTCTCGTCCAGATTGTCCTGCTTGTCCATGCCGAGCACGGCCATGGAGCTGATCAAAATAAATCTCTTAACATTGGCTTTGTAACTGGCCTCCAATAAATGATGCAGACCCGTGACGTTGATTTTTACCATCTCTTCTTTGCTTGCCCAGTCGCTGACAAATGCCGCGCAGTGAAAAACAAGTTCCACTCCGTCCACCGCCTTGGCAAGAGATTCAGGTTGGGACAAATCGCCGGAGACAAATTCTATGGGTTTGTTTTTAAGAATGCCCTGATCGC